>NZ_JCANTD010000004.1:0-6375 GCF_059570675.1 Salinispora goodfellowii
GCGGCCCCGCGGATCCCGCGGGTCGTCCACCGCTGCCAACGCGACGAACAAGCTCCGCCGGTCACCATCGGTGACCACGGTCGGGCACGGCAGGTGCGGGGGTCGCTGCGGCAGCACGATCTCGGTCAGTGATGATGACATCAGCGGGTGCGTCCAGTTCTCGATCACGGTTGTCTTCGCAAACACCATGATCACGAACAGGCCGCACCCGTCCTACATGGACCCGGCCCCACCCATTCAGCCGCCAAAAACCCCAGCTCACAGACCCTTCAACCGACTACGCAACCGCCCTGTACCAACACCTGCTGGCCGGGCTACAAGCGCGTCCGGTGCCACAGGCCGCCCCGGCGAAGCGCCCAGCTCGGTCTACGAACTCCCGGGGCAGGCCGCCGGATGGGTCGCGCCGCTGGCTCCCGGAGCGTCCAGGAGGACGCCGGGGTTGAGCACCCACGATGGATCCAGGGCACCTTTCGCGGCGCGCAGCGCCAGCGCCACTGGCTCGGGGCGCTGCTGGTCGTACCAGGGCCGGTGGTCGCGGCCGACGGCGTGGTGGTGGGTGATGGTGCCCCCGGCGGCCAGCAGCGCCGCGGAGACGGCGTGCTTGATCTGATCCCACTGCGCGACGGTGCTACCCCACCGGCCGGCGGCGTAGACGCCGAAGTAGGGAGCCGGCCCGTCCGGATAGACATGGGTGAACCGGCAGGTGACCACGCCGGTCGCGCCGACCTCCCGCAGCGCCGCGCCCACCGCGTCGAGCACGGCGGCGCGCAACGCCGGATAGCGGTCCCAGGTGCAGGCGGTCTCGAAGGTCTCCACGATCATCGACCGAGCCGCGAGGGCATCCCGCTGGTACGGCATCCGCAGGAACGACGACCGCCAGGTGTCCGTGGCGCTACTCCCCCGGGACTCCGACGCGTCGCGCTCCCGGGGCGGCTCGGGCAGCGTCCCGCCGTGGTCGCGGCACAGTGCGACGGCGCGGTCCAGCGCGGGCCCGACCGGGTGGTCCGCGGACTCGAAGCCCAGCACGAGCACCCCGCCGCCGGTGGCCGTGCCGGCGTTCAGTAGCGCCTCCGCCGGGTCGAGCAGCCGGCAGTTGCTCGGGTGCAGCCCGGACTGGGCGATCGCCCGGGTCGCCGCGACGGCCGTGTCGTGGTCGTCGAAGTGCACCGCCGCGTCCGCCCGCCACCGTGGCCGCTCCTGCAGCCGAAGCCACGCCTCGGTGATGACGCCGAGCGCGCCCTCCGAGCCGAGGAAGAGCCGGTCCGGTGACGGTCCCGCACCGGAGGCCGGCAACCGTCGGGACTGACTGATGCCGCCGGGGGTGACCACCCGCAGCGCTTCCACCAGGTCGTCGATGTGGGTCAGGACCGTCGCGTAGTGCCCGCCCGCGCGCGTGGCCAACCACCCGCCGAGCGTGGAGAACTCGAACGACTGCGGGAAGTGCCGCAGGGTGAGGTGCTGCGGGCGAAGGTGTTTCTCCAGCGCCGGCCCGAAGACGCCGGCCTGGACCCGCGCCGCCCGGCTGGTCCGGTCGACCTCCAGCACCCGGTCGAGCCGGCCGAGGTCGAGGCTGACCGTGCCGGGATAGCCGTCGCCCACCCGGGGCTCCACCCCGCCGACGACCGAGGAGCCGCCACCGTACGGCACGACCGCCAGGCCGGAGCGCGAGCACCAGTCCAGCACGTCCACCACGTCCTGTTCGGAGGTGGGGCGGGCGACCAGGTCCGGTGGGTGCCGTACCTCGCCGTGCAGGTTCCGGACCACGTCCCGGAACGCCTTTCCGTGCGCGTGCGCCGCCCGGTCGGCCGGCTCAGCCGCGCAGAGGTGCGCCAGCGTCGCTGGCGGAGTGACCCGCGCCGGCGCCAGGTCCAACTCGGCCACCGGCGGCGGTTCGTGCGGGGTCAGGTCAACGTCGGGTAGCAGGGCCCGGACCCGGTCGGCCAGCCGCCCGGCCTCAGCACCGGTGACCGCGTCCTCGACGTAGCCCCAGCCCCACCATGAACGACGCTTCGCGGGCATCCGGTCTCCCCAGTGTC
The DNA here is from genome assembly GCF_059570675.1 of Salinispora goodfellowii. Lineage (NCBI taxonomy): Bacteria > Bacillati > Actinomycetota > Actinomycetes > Micromonosporales > Micromonosporaceae > Salinispora > Salinispora goodfellowii. The sequence goes on from NZ_JCANTD010000004.1 coordinate 2,037, forward strand.
ACCGACGTCGATGCGGGGAACCCTACTCGACTGATGACGTGACCGGTATCCCACCGTCCGGCGCCACGGACACGTCAGCCGCGGTCGGGCCGGAGCCCTGCTCCGGCGCCGATGCCTCCTGGCGGGAGCCGGCTGGGGCCGGCTGCCCGTCGTCGGGCAGTTCCGGCCACAACCGATGCCGGGTCACCGCCAACACCCCGGTGGCGAGGAGCACACCGACCACCATCGTCACCACCATCGGGCTGGGTGCGCCGGGCAGCAGCCCGGTGATCGACCGGGCTACCGCGCCCAGCACCAGATAGAGCCCGCCCCACACCGCCGCACCGAGCGCCGCACAGCCCACGAACCGCCGGTAGGACATCCGCAAGCCACCGGCAACCAGCGGCAGCAACGCGTTGAGGACCGGCAGGAAGGGCGCCACCAGCACCATCTGGCCGCCGCGGCGACGCAACATGTGCTCCGCCGCCGCCCACCGCTGTTCGCCGATCCAGTCACCGACTCGCCCGCGCCGCAGCCGGTCAGCGAGGTGACGGCCGGCCAGGAAGCTCAGTGACCAGCCGGCCAGGCAGCCGGCGACCACTGTGCCGAGCACGGCGAGGCCGGCGGTCGGGCCCTGCACCCCCACGGCCGCGAGGATCGCCACGTCTCCGGGCACCAGCACCCCGAGCAGCGGTACGGAATCGAAGACCATCACCAACCCGAGCGCCCCCAGGAGCAGGAGAGTGGGGAGCTCTCCAAGCTGGGCCAGCCAATCCATGCCCAACACGGTAGGACCACATCGCGTCCCCGGATATCCGGAGGGACCCCCAGCTGCCACTGATTCCCCGCTCAGGGTCTGCGTCGGCGTTCGTCAGCGTGGCCGCAGCACCTGTACCCGCCGTACCGGGGAGTCGGCGGTCGGCTCAGTGCTCGGCACCAGATACTCGGCGACGACCGCCATCCCATGGGCCGGCACATGCCCACGGCCCGGCTCGCCCACCATTACGTCGACCTCGGCGGCGACGGCGCGGCGGAGGAAGGGCAGCATCCGCGCCGCCGTCGCCCCGTCGTACAGGACATCGCCGGCTACCAGCAGGTCCAGCTCGGCGGGGGTGTCGTCCAGCAGGTCCCGGTCGGTGGCCGCGATCCGCACGCCGTTGGCCCGCGCGTTGACGGTGACAGCGGCGACCGAGTACGGGTCGGTGTCGGCGGCCACGACCTGCGCTGCGCCGGCCAGCGCGGCGGCGACCGCGACCACACCCGAGCCGGCGGCCAGATCGAGTACCCGGCGACCCGTCACCAGGTCGGGGTAGTCGAGCAGGTGCCGGGCGAGGGCCTGACCGCCGGGCCACACCGACGCCCAGTACGGCGGGGGCAGCGGGCGCCCGGCTCGGGCTTCCATCCGCGCCCACCAGACGATCGGGTCCTCGGCGAGATGCAGGCGTAGTTCGGGCACGAACGGTACGGGTAACAGTCGCAGCCGGTCCAGGCCGTGGCCGGGCGCAGCGATCTCCCGTTCCAGGTCGACCAACGCGGTCGCGGCTACGCCCACCGGGGCAGCATGCCCCAGTCTGGTAGGCCACCGTGCGGTGTTTGGCAGGTCCGCCCCGGACCGGTCATTTCGTTGCCTACGGCACTTCGTCCAGCAGATTGGCGCGCGGCCCGCTACTGTCGGGAAGGTACCGGGCGATCATCGGCCGCCGGCCGGGGTTCGCCCGCTTGGAACAGGGAGAGATGCATGGCAACCGGCACCGTCAAGTGGTTCAACGCAGAAAAGGGCTTCGGCTTCATCGAGCAGGATGGCGGGGGGCCGGACGTCTTCGTCCACTACTCGTCGATCTCGATGAGCGGTTACCGGGAGCTGAGCGAGGGCCAGAAGGTCGACTTCGATGTAACCCAGGGCCAGAAGGGCCCGCAGGCGGATAACGTCCGCCTGGCGTGACCCGGCGCGGTGACGGCGGTCGGACCAACCGGCCGCCGTCACCGTCGGGTGCACGGGATGTTCGTGCTGCGGTATCGAGTTTCCTTCCGCCGACTGGCTATCCGCGATCCGGGATGATCAGCGTGTCCGTCGCGTCGCCGCAGGCCGTGACCGGCGCGAGGTAGCTCAGCACCATGTCAGCGGCGCTGGTCGCGGACAACTGGCTCACTAGGTGGGCCCACCGACGGTGAGCCCACCCAAGCTCCTGGTCCGGAAATGGTGGCGTTGGTTCCGAGATGGATGCTGTTGTCGGGTAGGCCGACGGTGTAGGTGCTGAATCCACCAGGCCGATCCGTCCGCCGGGTTCGAGTGACACAACGCGAGGCTACTGCGCCCATCGGCGTCGTAGTCGCTCAGCGCCAGGTTCTGGACACCCCTATTGTTGCCGACCCGCTGGTTGCTCTCCACGGGCTGCGGATTGTCGGTGCTGGTCCAGCCCGGCGCGTTACAGGGGTTCCACAGGATCCAATCTGTCACATCATCCATCCGGGTACCGGTCGCCCCGTCCTGAGTTGCGTTCTCCCCCAAGCAGCCCTTTGCCAAGACGTGTTGTTGATCGCCACCAGCTGCGCGTTGCCGTCGTTCTCCCGAAATATGGGTCCACCCGCGTCACCCTTGCAGATCGTCGCGCCATCGGTGGCACCCACAACATCGATGAGTGAAGGTTCGACATCCTGCACCGTGAATGATGCGGCGTGCAACTGGTTCGGTACCCACTCCGTCGCGGTTCGGCCGTACCCCGAGATCTTGAGCGTCTCGGGGGCGGCCGGACTGGTGGCGATCGGAACAGCCGGGACCTCGGACACCGGCACGGGCAGTTGGACGAGGGCAAGATTCCGGTCCGGATGCGGAATGATCGAGACGGCCGAAACCTCGTAGCCGGTCGCTTCTGTAAGGTTGGCGCGTCCGGCCACAACGGCGGTCGGTCGGGTTGGCGGTCCGCCCGCCGGCGGCGCTCTGCACAGCTGCGCCCTGCCGTCGGGTAGCAGCGGCGACCGCATAGAACTGGTCTCCGGTGGCCGCGGCCTCATCTGGCCACTCCTCCACATGCCGGCGGTCAGCTGCGGACCCACCATGTCAGGGATTGGCGCAGTCCGATCAGTTGGCCAACCCATTCCGACCTAATTGACCCACTTAGCCCTAAACCTGGGACTCAATATAACTTCACACCAACTATAGTGAAAATTGCATCAAAGGGATAAGAACCTTGACCATAGGCCCATTCGAGGTGGGGCACAAAATTCTTAGGGATGTGATCTAAACTGACTGAGGAATGCGCCAAAAATCCTCGCCAGCGTTCGAGGATCGGAGGTTGTTCCTCCATGCCACCCACACCTCTCACGGGAGAACTCTTGTCACCACATCACCGACGCCGTTGGAGCACAGCGTTACTCGGAACCACACTGGTTGCCGGATTGTTGAGCGGCGGCTCAGCCAGCGCGGTCGCCGGGAGCGATCCGGTCCCAGACGGCGTTCACAGCTTTACCGCAAAAATCACTTTTGGCGACACCTCTGCGTGCAGCGGAGCCCTGATAGCACCGAATTGGGTAGTAACCGCGAAGACCTGTTTTGTCGAGGGGGGAGCGCCCCTTGCCGCCGGGGCGCCCACCCAACCAACGACCGTGGTTGTTGGTCGTACGGACCTAACAGCGCCTACCGGCTACGAAACCCAGGCGGTCTCGCTCGTCCCACACCCGGAGCGCAACCTCGCCCTCGTTCGGATTGCCAGGCGGATGGTCGAGATCCCGGCTATTCCGATTGCTGCCGCTGAGCCGGCTTCCGCCGAGACACTCACGGTCTCCGGGTACGGTCGGACCGCGACCGAGTGGGTGCCGAACCGGCTACATGCTGCCCCATTCACGGTCTCGGAAGTTGATCCCGAACTCATCAGTATTGATGGCGCCACGGCTGACGCGACGATCTGTAAAGGGGACGCGGGAGGCCCAGTATTCCGAGAGAACGACGGCGACCCGCAGCTCGTAGCGATCAACAACACGTCCTGGCAGAAGGGCTGCTTGGGCGAGACAACAACCCAGGACGGCGCGACTGGCACCAGGGTTGACGACCTGGCCGACTGGATCCAGGAAAACACCCCATCCGGCTGCAACGCAGCGGGGTGGGCCACAACCGACACTCAGGTGAGCCAGGTTGTCCAGTTCGGGGACTACACCGGTGACTGCATTTCCGACCTGATCAACCAGAATCCCGGTGGGACGCTCCGGGGCTGGCACGGCACCGGCGACCTGTCGGCGGACAACCGACTGTTCGTTGGATCAGATGTCGCAGTGGGTAGCGGCTGGAGCACTTCGTTGGCCCCACGCATCATCACCGGCGACTTCAACGGCGACGGCCGCACCGACCTCATACACCAAAACGCCG
>NZ_JCANTD010000004.1:7078-257260 GCF_059570675.1 Salinispora goodfellowii
CGTCGGCAGCGGCTCGACCACCACAGCATTCCCACGGCTCTTCTAACTTGACCTTTAACCTGCCGGGCGGCGGCTTTCGCCGCATTGGTTAGAGATCACGTTTAGGGCAGCGGTGGGCGCCAGGCCAGAAACTGGTCGGCCGCCCACCGCGGCCTACCACTCGCTCGGCACGTCCCGCGCAATGGGCAGGACCACCGCCGACGGGTGCTGCGGGTCGTGCAGGATCTCCCGCCATCCGGCCTGCAGCGTAACCGCGGTACCGAGCGGCTCCCCGGTGCCGGGGTTGCGGGCGTACCGGGGATGGGCCCCGCCACAGATCTGCACCCGCAGTCGGTGACCGGCGGCGAACCGGTGGGCCACCGGCCACAACGGCACCGCGACGCGGAACGCGCCCGTCTGGTCGGCCGCGAAGGCGGTGGGGCTGACCCGGACCAGCCCATCGCAGATGTTCCAGGAGCGACCCCGACGGTCCACGTCGCAGAGTCGCACGAAGACGTCGAGGTGAGGAAGCTCACTTCGGACGAAGACCTCCGCCTCGACCGGTCCGATGATCTCCATCGCCCCCGGCAGTGCCGCGCTGGTCCAGGTCAGCACATCGGGGCGAGCCTCGACGCGCCGGTTGTCGACCGGGCCGGCCTGCTGGGCCACCAGCAGCGGGCCCCCCACCGAGGGGGTGGGGTCGGCCGGGTCGTACCAGAAACCGTCCGGGGCTGACGCCGGCGACGGCGCGGCGCGCAACGCGCCCTCCGGGTGCAGGTACCAGGGAGTCGGCGTGGCTGGGGGCGGCCAGTCCGGCAACTCCCGCCAACCGCCGCCGGACCCGCCGACGTGTAGGCGAACCGGGGCACGAGCGCGCCCCGGGTAGCCACCCAGGTGTTCGTCGAGCCAGTCCAATCCGTCGCGGAGCGCGGCGACGAAGAGCCCCGGACTGCCGTGCGTCCACGGCCCGACGATGAGCCGGGGCGCGGCACCGGCGTCTCGCAGGGCCGCGAAGTCGCGCAGCTGGGCGGGGAGAAAGATGTCGTGCCAGCCACCGATCATGGATACCGGGGCGCGCACCTCGGCGAGCCGGTCGCCGAAGAACCGGGCCCGCCAGTAGGCCGCGTCGGGGGTGTGGTGGCGCAGCCACTCCTGGAAGAAGGGCACCGTCGCCCCGGTGGCCACCCGGTCCGCCTCGGCCAACGGCAGGTGGGACAGGCCGGCGGCGAGCCGGGGCTGGCCGCGCCGGAGTTCCCACTGCCGGGCGAGCCACCCGACGGTCTGTGCCTCGAGCAGCTCGACCCAGGTGAGCACGGTGTCCAGGGCGAAGGACTCCCCCGGGTACGTCGAGTCGCGGGTACCGGACGCGGCCACCACCGCGACCATCGCCCGGAGCTCCGTCCCGGCGTCGGCGGCGACAGCCCACTGGACGAAGCCCTGGTAGCTGACTCCGAACATGCCGAACTCGCCGTTCCACCAGGGTTGCCGCCGTAGCCAGTCAAGGGTGTCGAGGCCGTCCTCGCGCTCGTGCACCAGCGGGTCGAATCGGCTGTCGGAGCCACCGGTGCCCCGGCAGGATTGGATCACCACGTGGTAGCCCCGCCCGCCGATGAGCCGGCCGAGCAGCCGGATCGGCCCACCCCGCCCGTACGGGGTGCGGATCAGCACCGTGGGCGCGGCCGGGCGGTCCGGGGCGTAGTGGTCGGTGCGCAGCGACACGCCGTCGCGAACCCGGACCGGGATATCCCGGGTCAGCCTGACCCGGCGGGTCCGCGACGGCGGCAGGCGCAACACGGCCGTGGCGGCCCGGGTTGCCAGCGCCGTGAACACGGGCCTCAGCCGTTCGCCCGGCGGGGCTCCGGGCGGGCGGCCCGGACCGCGTCGCGGTGTTCGCGGAGCGTGACCCGGACGGCCGTCACGAAACGGTGGACGGTCTCCAACTCGTCGTCGGTGAAGCCGAGCATCACCGCATCGGTCCGACGGCCGAGCGGTCGGAAGAACTCCCTCGCCACCTCGGCACCGCGGTCGGCGTAGTGCACCAGGACCTTGCGCCGGTCGGTGGAGGTGCGGTCGCGGCGGACGTGGCCGGCGCGTTCCAACCGGTCGAGGAGGGCGGTGACCGACCCGGAGGAGAGGTCGAGTTGTTCGCCGAGGCGACCCGGGGTGATCGGGTCACCGTGTAGTTCGGCATCCATGACGGCGATCAGAGCCTGCAGGTCGGTGGCGCCCAGGCCGTGCAGGTGGGCGAAGGCGTGGCCGACGTGTTGGGCGTCCACCGCGTACCGCCGGAGCTCGTTGGTGATCTCCGCGGTGAGTTGCTCGCGTCGGGTGTCGCGTCGCCGGTAGCTGCTCTGACCTGCCACGTCCCGATTTTCTCCTCGCCCAGGTGGTGTGGTTGCAGCATAACGGAGAGACCGATAATCTCGTCTGTCAAGATACTTGGCAATCGCGTATTCCCCCGATGTGAGTACCCGCGCCGTCATTCCCGTCGAGTCCACGAGGAAACAATGTCCGTCTTCACCCACGTCGCGCGGGGCAGGTGGGCCGCGTGGCTCACCGTGCTCGCCGCGATCGTCCTCGGCGCCGCCGTCTTCGGGCTGCCGACGCCCGACAACCCCGCCCCCGTCTCCGCCACCGGCCTCTCCCACCAGTGGCAGTCCACCCAGGTCGAACGGCTCCAGGAACAGCTGCCCGCCAGCGAGGTCCAGCCGGCTCTCATCGTCGTCAGCCGCACCGACGGCGGCGCACTCACCGCCGCCGACCAGGAGACCCTCACCGGGCAGAGCAACGAACTTCGCCGGTTCGCGGTCAATGGGCAGGTGCCACCGCCGCGGGTAGCCCCGGACGGCTCGGTCGCCCTGATCGCCGTGCCGCTGTCCACCACCGAGGGGCAGGAGCGAACCGTCGAGACCATCGACGAGTTGCGGGCCGTGCTGGCCGACACCCCGGGCGACCTCACCATCGACGTCACCGGGACGCCGGCCTTCACCACCGACCTGACCCGGGTCTTCGACGGCGCGGACACCACCCTGCTGGCGGTGACCGCCGCCGTGGTGGCGCTGCTGCTGCTGGTCACCTACCGCAGCCCGGTCCTCTGGATGGTGCCGCTGGCGGTCGTCGCCGCCACCGAGCAGCTCACCCTGCGCGCAATCGAGACGATCGTGCCGGCGGTCGGGATCAACCTGCAGTCGGGGGCCGTCACCGGCATCGCCAGCGTTCTCGTCTTCGGCGCCGCCACAAACTACGCGCTGCTGCTGATCGCCCGCTACCGGGAGGAGCTGCGCCGCGAGGCGGACCGCTTCACGGCGATGCGAACGGCCCTGCGTCGCACCGCGGAACCCATCCTGGCCAGCGGCTCCACCGTCGTCCTCGGCGTTCTCACCCTGCTGCTGTCCGAGCAGGAGAACAACCGGGCGCTCGCCGTGGCCTGCGCCCTCGGCGTCGTGTTCGCCATGTTCTCCGCGCTCTTCGTACTCCCGGCCGCCCTGGTGCTCTTCGGCCGTGGCCTGTTCTGGCCGTTCGTCCCGCGCCTCGGCAGCGCGGTCACCGAGGGACGACTGTGGGGCCGACTCGGCGGCGTGGTCCTGCGCCGCCCGGCCTCCGTCGCGGTCCTGGCGACGCTGCTGCTGGCCGGTCTCGCCCTCGGCGGCCTGGGCATCCGCACCGGGCTGTCGGAGACCGAGCAGTTCCGGGTCGAACCGGAGGCGGTCGCCGGAGCGCAGACCCTGGCCACCGCGTTCCCCGCCGGGACCACCCAGCCGGTCGCGGTGCTCACCAACCCGACCGCCGTCGCTGCGGTCACCGCGGCCGCCGCCAGAGTGCCCGGCGTCGCCTCAGCCCAACCGGGTAGCACCGGCGCCACCGTCGCCCAGGTTGACGTGGTGCTGATCGCCGAGCCCGGCACCGCCGCCTCCGACCAGACGGTACGGGAGCTGCGCACGGCGGTCGCCGCGGTACCCGACTCCGCCCCACCCGCGGTCGCCGACACCGGCCCCTTCGACGGAGCCCTGGTCGGCGGCGCCGTCGCCGCCGGCTACGACACCGCCGAGGCCAACACGCTGGACCTGCGGCTGATCCTGCCGATCATCCTGCTGCTGGTCGCCGCCGTCCTGGTGCTGCTGCTGCGCGGCCTGCTGGCCCCGGTGCTACTGGTACTCACCGTGATCGCGTCGTTCTTCGCCAGCCTCGGGGCGGCGTGGCTGCTCTTCGACCACGTCCTGGGCTTCCCCGCACTCGACAGCGGCGTGCCCCTGCTCGCGTTCGTGTTCCTCGTCGCCCTCGGGGTGGACTACAACATCTTCCTGGTCACCCGGGCCCGGGAAGACGCCCGCCACGCCGGCACCCGGGACGGGATGCTCTCGGCGCTCCGGGTCACCGGCGGCGTCATCACCAGCGCCGGGGTGCTGCTCGCCGCGGTCTTCGCCGTCCTCGGCGTGCTCCCGCTGATCCTGCTCACCCAGATCGGAGTCATCGTCTGCATCGGTGTCCTGCTCGACACCCTGCTCGTCCGGACGGTGTTGGTCCCCGCCCTGGTATTCCTGCTCGGCGACCGGTTCTGGTGGCCCGGCCGCCCACCGGCCGTGGCCCACGGGCAAACCCCGGCCACCCCGGCGCCGGTCCCCGCCCACGACTGACGGCCCTCGTTCGGGCGCCCCGGCGTGGGCGTGGTGCCCGAACCATCAGTAGGCGAGGCAGACGCACTCGGTCATCAGCGCGCGGACGTTGCCCACATACCGCGGATTCGGGATGGTGATCGGACCCTCCCCGCTCGCCACCGCGGCGTGGCCGTAGTTGTAACTGGCGATCACCGCGTTCAGCAGGCACGAGTTCAGCTCGGCCGAGCAGAGCGCGGCGTCCAGCCGGTAGTCGCCGTCGAAGTACAGGTCGCCGATGTACTTGGTCAGCCAGGCCAGATAGTTCACGCCGAGATAGGCGTTGTCGCGATGGTCCCAGACGTCGTAGCTCTGCCCGAACCGTTGGTTCATCCAGTCGGCGGTCGCGGGCATCACCTGCATCAACCCGATGCCGCCGTCACAGGCGACGATCGTGGACTGCCAGCCGCTCTCCTGCCACGCGGTCGCCTTCACCAGGGCCGCCGGAATCCGAATGTCCGGTGCGGAGGTCGGCCAGTACGTCTTCGCCGCGGCGTTGGTAAGCGCCGACCTCACCTGCGTGCGGGAAGCCGGCGTGCCCTCGTGGCTGGGTGGGCACCCGGTCGGCTCCAACTCCGGCGGCGGAGGTGGGGCCGGCGGCTCCGGAGCGGATTTCGCCGCCGCCCGAGACGACGCGGTGGCGGTGGGCTTCGCTGCGGGCCCACCGCTGGCGGAACTGCTGGGTGTGGCGCTGTGGCTCGGCGCGGCACCCAACTCCGTCCGCGCGAACGGGGTGGCGCTCGGCGAGGGCTCCGCGGTGCTGGCCGCCACGCTCCGGTCGGCCGTTGCCTCGCCCCGCTCCCCCGCGCACCCCACCGTGAACAGTACAACAGCGAGCGCACCCACGCCGATCCGAAACATCTTCATGCCCCCTCCGACCGACGCAAGGTAGCAGTTGTCGATGCCTACCGCCGTCCCGTCACCCGCCGGAGACCCCCTGCGGTGGACGCGACTCGGCCGCCACCGGGCCCGGCGAGTCGCCGACGTCCGAGGCCACCCCGACCGCCCGGTCCCGGGTCATCCACGCCACCATGAACACGGCCGTCCACGCCACCCCCAGCAGCACCCCGGAAAGCGCGCTGCTGGCGGTGCTCAGGCCCAGGTAGAGCCGGGCACCACCGACCCCCACCACCCCAACGGCAGCGCCGGTCCAGGCGGCGACCGCGACCGGCCAACGGGCGCCCCGGGACAGCAGCCACGCGAGGGTGCACAGGCTCGCGGCGACCACGGCGGTCTGGGTCGGAAACAACACCGGTGGGCCGGACCGGTCGGGTTGGACCACGTCGGCGGCGACCGCCAGCACCACCAACGGCACGCACGCGCCGACGGTGCCCACCACGCTGAGCAGGTCCGCCCGCCAGGGTCGCTGCCGCCAGGCGACCCCCGCCGCCACCACCGACACGAACAGGATCACCACCGGGCCACGCAGCGCCGAAACCGCGGCCAGCGCCACCTCCACCGCCTCCGGCGTACGACGGGCGGCGAACCAGTCGGCGACGGCGCCGTCCACCACCGACAGCCCGCTCCGCCGGACCACCGCGCCGAGCACCCAGGCGACGGCGAGCCCGGCCAGGAACAGCAGCAGTAGGCCGGCAACCAGGTTCAGCAGCAACGTCCACCCCGGACCGAGGGAGCGGGCGAGCAGGCCGAAGAGCGCCCCGTAGCGACGGGTCAGCCCGCGCACCGGGGGCAGGCCACCGGCGCGGGACAGCAGCGCCCGTACCGGGTCCGGGTTTCGACCCAGCCAGCGCCCGGCCAGCAGCACCGCCAGCACCGCCCCGAGCAGCACCAGGACCGCGCCCGTGGCGCGGCCCAGCAGGTGCGAGACCGTCTCGTACGACTCGCCGGCCAGGTTTCCGGCGAGCACCGAGCCCCCCACCCAGGTCACCACCCCACCCAGATTCCAGGGCGCGAACCGTCGGTACGGCATCTGCCCCGCCCCGGCCAGCCGGGGCACCAGGGTCCGGGCGAAGGCCACCCAGCGGCCGGTGAAGACCCCCCGGCCCCCCAGTCTTCCGAGCATCGCGTCCGCGCGGCGCCACCGATCTGGCCCGATGCGGGCTCCGAACCGGCTGGCACGGAGCCGGGGCCCGTACCGGCGACCGGCGCGGAACGCCACCGCGTCTCCCAGCACACCCGCGGCAATCATCACCAGCAGCGCCGGCCCCAGCGGCAGGGTTCCGGTGTAGGTGAGGAACCCGACCAGCAGCAGAGTCGCCTCCCCGGGCATCAACAACCCGAAGATGAGCCCCGTCTCAGCGGCTACGATCAACGCCGCGACCAGCAGGATCAGCCCAGGTGGCAGCTCCTGCAGCCGGCTCAGCAACTCATTCACCCCGGACCCCCGGTCACGAGGGTCAGCTTGCCAGCGGTCGAACGCGAGTTACAGGCGTTTCGGTAGAGATCCGGGATACCCCGGGGAAGACCCCGGATGACCCCGACGCCGTGCCGGATCTGCGCAGGCGGAAGGATGGAGGCATGCAGCTTCGCACCGACCTCCGCAACGTCGCCATCATCGCCCACGTCGACCACGGCAAGACCACCCTGGTTGACGCCATGTTGCGGCAGGCTGGCGCCTACGGCGCCCGGGGTGAGGTGACCGAACGGGTGATGGACTCGATGGATCTCGAACGCGAGAAGGGCATCACCATTCTCGCGAAGAACACCGGCGTGCGTTACCTGCCGGCCGACGGCTCCGACCCGGTGACCATCAACATCATCGACACCCCGGGGCACGCCGACTTCGGCGGCGAGGTGGAGCGCGGTCTCACCATGGTCGACGGCGTCGTGCTGCTGGTGGACGCCAGTGAGGGCCCGCTACCGCAGACCCGGTTCGTGCTCCGCAAGGCCCTCCGGGCGCGGATGCCGATCATCCTGGTCATCAACAAGGTGGACCGGCCCGACGCTCGGATCAAGGAGGTCGTGGACGACACCTACGAGCTCTTCCTCGATCTGGACGCCGACGACGCACAGATCGACTTCCCGATCGTCTACGCCTGCGCCCGGGACGGAATCGCCTCCCTCACCCAGCCCGCCGACGGCGCGGTCCCGCAGGACAGCCACAACCTCGAACCGTTGTTCCGCACCCTGCTCGACACCATCCCGCCGCCGACGTACGACGAGCAGGCCCCGCTCCAGGCGCACGTCACCAACCTGGACGCCTCGCCGTTCCTCGGCCGGCTCGCCCTCTGCCGGGTCCGACAGGGCACGATCACCAAAGGCCAGACCGTCACCTGGTGCCGCACCGACGGCAGCAGCCAGCGGGTGCGCATCTCCGAAATGCTGATGACCGAGGGCCTGGAAAGCAAGCCGGCGGACTCCGCCGGGCCGGGTGACATCATCGCCGTCGCCGGCATCCCGGAAATCATGATCGGGGAGACGCTCGCCGACGCGGAGGACCCGCGGCCACTGCCGCTGATCACCGTTGACGAGCCGGCCATCTCCATGACCATCGGCACCAACACCTCCCCGCTGGTGGGTCGGGCCAAGGGCGCTAAGGTCACCGCGCGGATGGTCAAGGACCGGCTGGACCGGGAGCTGATCGGCAACGTCTCGCTGCGGGTCCTGCCGACCGAACGGCCCGACGCCTGGGAGGTGCAGGGCCGCGGCGAGTTGGCCCTGGCCATCCTGGTCGAGCAGATGCGCCGCGAGTCCTACGAGTTGACCGTCGGCAAACCGCAGGTCGTCACCAAGGAGATCGACGGGAAGACCTGTGAGCCGGTGGAGCGGCTGACCATCGACGCGCCCGAGGAGTACCTGGGCGCGATCACCCAGCTGCTGGCCACCCGCAAGGGTCGGATGGAGCAGTTGGTCAACCACGGCACCGGCTGGATCCGGATGGAGTGGCTGGTCCCGGCGCGGGGTCTGATCGGATTCCGCACCCAGTTCCTCACCGAGACCCGAGGCACCGGCATCCTGCACCACGTCTTCGAGTCGTACGAGCCCTGGTTCGGTGAGCTCCGGACCCGCAACAACGGCTCGCTGGTCGCCGACCGGACCGGCACCGCCACCTCGTTCGCGATGATGAACCTGCAGGAACGCGGCACCCTCTTCGTCGAGCCGAGCACCGAGGTGTACGAGGGCATGATCGTCGGGGAGAACTCCCGCTCCGACGACATGGATGTCAACATCACCAAGGAGAAGAAGCTCACCAACATGCGCTCGTCGACCGCCGACGAGACGGAGAAGCTGATCCCGCCCCGCAAGCTCTCCCTGGAGCAGGCCCTGGAGTTCTGCCGCGAGGACGAGTGCGTTGAGGTGACCCCGGCCGCGGTGCGGATCCGCAAGGTGCTGCTCGACCAGACGCAGCGGGCCCGGGCGACGGCGCGCCGCAAGCACGCCAGCTGAGGCTACGCCGGGGCGCCGACACCGCGCGACGCGCGGAGGGCGCCCCGGCTACCAGCTACCCTCGATAGGTGATCTTCACCGGCCTCGACGCGCACCTCGACCGGATGCCCGGCACCGTCTCGGCCTACCTGGCTCGCCTCGACGCCGCCCCCACCTGGACCCGGCACCCGGACACCACCCACTACGCGGCCAGCACGATGAAGGTGGCCGTGCTGGTGGCGCTCTACCGCGCCCTGGCGGCCGGACGCCTCGCCCCGGACACCGCCGTGCCGGTCCGCAACGAGTTCGACTCGGCCCAGCCCGGCGCCGCTCGGTTCGCCTGCACCCGCCCCGCCCGAAACGACGACGACGTCTGGGACCGGCTCGGCGGTACCGCATCGCTAGGTTGGCTGGCCGAACGCATGATTGTCCGATCCAGCAACCTCGCCACCAACCTGCTCCTGGACCAGGTCGGCCTGCCGGCCGTCGCCGATGTCTGGGCCCGGGCCGGAGCCCGGCACAGCGTCACCGGCCGCGGCATCGAGGACTTCGCCGCCCGTGCCGTCGGCCTCACCAACCTGGTCACCGCCGCCGACCTCGCCGCACTCCTGCGCGGCCTGGCGCTCGGCGCCACCCGGCCTGGCCCACTGGCGACACCCGAGAGCTGCACCGCCATGCTCGACCTTCTCGTCGCGCAGGAGCACCGGAAGGACCTCGCCGCCGGCCTGCCCGCCGGCACCCGGATCGCCCACAAGAACGGCTGGGTACGCGGGGTGCGGCACAGCGTTGGGGTCGTCTACCCCGACGACGCGCCCCCGTACGTCCTCGCCGTCTGCAGCACCAGCGACCGCACCGACCGCAGCCCGGACGAGGATGCCTGCCAGCTCCTCGCCGACATCTCCGCCCGCGCCTTCGCCCACCGCCACCAGCTCGGCTGAGCCGGGCCGCCACCTCATCGGCGGGCCAAGCTCACCCCGCCACGGTGGAGGTCACTCCAGCAACCGCGCCCGCAACGTCGCCACCAGTTCGTCGTCCACCCCAAGCCCGTCGCGCAGGTACGACCCGAACGACCCGTACACCCGCCGCGCCTCGTCGTACCCGGCGTCCAGGTACTCGTCGCGTACCTCCAGCACCGGCCGCACCACGGTGACGTCCAACTCCGGGCTCCGCCGACGCATCCCGGCGAGGAGCACCTCCCGCAGGCTCTCGGTGAGCGCGTTGTTGGCGAGGTAGTCCGCCCGGATCGTCGCCTCGTCCACCCCGAGGGCGTGCAGCAGTACCGCCGTCAACCAGCCGGTCCGGTCCTTACCCGCCGAGCAGTGGTAGAGCAGGGGCAGGTTCGCCGCCTCCGCCGCCAACCGCACCGCCGCACCGTAGCCGGCCCGCGCCGACTCCCCCGTCACGAACCAGCGGTAGATGGACCGCATCGCCCCCGGAGTGCCCTCCTGGGCCAGCTCCGCATACGCGCTGAGGTCGTGACCGAGCAGCACAGCCGACACATAGGTGAAGACCGGATGCGCCGCGTCGTACACCGGCAGGTGTATCAGTCGGGGTTCTCCCGGCAGCCGGTCCGGCGGGGCCACCGCCACTTCCGTGACATCCCGCAGGTCCACCACACAGGCCGGCATCAACTTCGCCAACACCGGTAGGTCCTCGTCGGTCAGCCGACCCAGCGCCGGGGTACGCAGCAGCGCCCCGGCCCGCACCCGACGGCCCCCCGCACCGACCAGCCCACCGAGGTCACGTGCGTTCGGCGCGCCCACCAGCGCCAGGGCCCGGCCGGTCATGCCGGTGTTCCACCCCGCCGGCGGGCTCGTCCGCATCGCACCCGCCGCATCAGTCCACTCGTCCACGCAGCCCCCAATCGCCGGCCGGTCCCCTCCAGGGTGCCCGACGACGATCACAGCGGTATACCCCGTCACGGCGGGCCCGCACCCGCTACCGCGGGCCGTTCAGTCACGGACCTGGACCGGGTTCTGACATCGGTCCTCAGTCGCGAACCTGGACCAGGATCCGACGTCGGTCCCGGGATGACTTCACCAGGCTTGCGACCGTCGCCAGGGTCAAGGTGCCCAGGATGACCGTCAACGAGAGCCAGATCGGGATGTGCGGGGCCCACCCGACGTGCTCGCCTCCGTTGACGAACGGCAGGCTGTTGTCGGCCAGAGCCTCCAGCACCAACTTGACTCCGATGAAGCCGAGCACCGCCGCGAGGCCGTAGCTCAGGTAGATCAGCCGGTCCAGCAGGCCACCGAGTAGGAAGTAGAGCTGTCGCAGACCCATCAGAGCGAAGACGTTCGCGGTGAACACCAGGTACGCCTCCTGGGTAATTCCGAAGATCGCCGGGATCGAGTCGAGCGCGAAGATCAAGTCTGTCGTACCGATCGCGATCATCACGACCAGCATCGGAGTGAACAGTCTTCGCCCGTGCTCGGACGTGGTGAGCTTCGCGCCGTCGTAGTCCCGCGAGATCGGCAGCGCCCGACGGCTCCACCGGATCAGGACGTTCTCACTGAAGTCATCCTCATCCGAATCGCCCTGCCGAACGAGATTGATCGCCGTGTAGATAAGGAACGCGCCGAAGATGTAGAAGACCCACGAGAACTGGGAGATCAACGCGGCGCCGGCGGCGATAAAGCCACCGCGCATCAACAACGCGAGCACGATCCCGACAAGCAGGACCTTCTGCTGGTAGGCCCGGGGCACGCCGAAGCGCGCCATGATGATCACGAAGACGAAGAGGTTGTCCACCGAGAGGCTGTACTCGGTGAGCCAACCGGTGTAGAACTGCCCCGCCGCGCTCGGCCCGGAGACGAGCCAGAGTCCCGCACCGAAGATCAGTGCGAGGGCGACGTAGAAGCCGACCCAGAGACTCGACTCACGCACGCTGGGCTCGTGTGGGCGACGACCAATGATCAACAGGTCGATGATGAGAATCGCGGTCAGTGCGACGAGCGTCCCCGCCCACACCAGTCCGGACACGTCCAAGGTCTCAACCTCCGGCAGACACGCAACAATCGGCACACCGCACGCCCCGGAAGGGCAGGTGTGCCGATGACGCCGACTATGGTGACTGTCGGAGGTCTCTTCCGCCACCGCCCCTTCCGGGGCGACGACCGATGGAGCCGGGTCAAGTCACCGGGGCCGGCGATCAACCGTGCTGACGACTCCATCGCGGGGGAATACTCCCCTCCGCCATTCATTGTCGCCCACCTGACGTAGCCACCGCACGGTGGGCTACCGGTGTCCCCCCTCACGCCCGCCAACTGCCTGGTCGCGGGGGTGCGGCGGGGCGAGCGGCATCCGGCATCCGGCACCCGGCATCCGGCATCCATACCGCTTCGGAGGCTGTCGAGCTGCCCCGCCAAGAAGACCGAGGAGCCCGGATTGGTGGTGGGCGGCCCGATTGCTCGGGTGCCGATCTTGGCTACCCGGACGGTGGGCCGCTCAGCCACCGTGCGAAGCTGCGCGCATGGTGCTTGAAGTCGCATTGATCGATGTACTGCCCGGACACGAAGACGCCTTTGCGGCCGCGTACGCCGCGGGACACCCGGTGCTCGCCGAAACGCCCGGCTGCCGCTCGGTCCGAATGACCCGCGGAGTCGAGTCCCCGTCCCGGTTCGTACTACTGGTCGAGTGGGACTCGGTCGAGGCACACGACCAGAACTTTCGCGCCTCCGACCGGTTTGTCCGATGGCGGGAGCTGATCGGCCCGCACTTCGCCAAGCCGCCGCGGGTCGAACACTTCACCGACGTGCCGGGGGGCCGATAGCTGCCCCAATGATCGGCCCATCAACGGCTGGGCCGATCGGCGGTGCCCGGCTGCGACGAAGAGTGTCGCACCCGGCGCTTACGGTGTCCCCGCACGTGCCGGCCGCTGGCCCCGATGCGCTCGGGGGCACCGGGTCCGGTTGGTCGCGCCGTGCCCGCCCAAGTGCATGCCGCCGGCCTTCACGACCGGCAGCAGGCACTCGCCACAGACCGATTGGGTCGCGCCGCACCCACCCGAGTGCCCGCCTCCGACCGCTATGACCACGGCAGGCACTCGCCTCAGACGTGGGTCACGACACCCCCGCGGCGTCCATCCCGCGCAGCTCCTTCTTCAATTCCGAGATCTCGTCGCGAATTCGGGCAGCCAACTCGAACTGCAACTCCCGTGCAGCGGCGAGCATCTGGCCATTCAGCTCCTGAATCAGCTCCGCCAGCTCCGCACGGGCCATTCCCTCCCGGGCCGGTCCGGCGGCGGCTCGGCTGCGACTACGGGTCTCCTTCACCGGCGCCTTGCCGCGGGAGAGCTGCCGGGCCGCTCCACCGACCCGGTTGTCGGTCTCCTCTGCCTCCCGGTAGATGTCGTCGAGAATGTCGTGAATCTTCTTGCGCAGCGGCTCCGGACTGATGCCGTGCGCCTCGTTGTGCGCGATCTGCTTGGCCCGGCGCCGGTTGGTCTCCCCAACCGCCTCCGCCATCGATGGCGTGATCTTGTCGGCGTACATGTGCACCTGGCCGGAGACGTTACGCGCCGCCCGCCCGATCGTCTGGATCAATGATCGACCGCTGCGCAGGAAGCCCTCCTTGTCCGCGTCGAGGATGGCGACCAGCGACACCTCCGGCAGATCGAGCCCTTCCCGCAGCAGGTTGATACCGACCAGCACGTCGTAGTCGCCCTTACGGAGTTCCCGCAGCAACTCGACGCGGCGCAGCGTGTCCACCTCGGAGTGCAGATAACGCACCCGAATACCATTCTCCAGGAGGTAGTCGGACAGGTCCTCGGCCATCTTCTTCGTCAACGTGGTGACCAGCACCCGCTCGTCGCGCTCGGTACGCAACTTGATCTCGTGCATGAGGTCGTCGATCTGGCCCTTGGTCGGCTTGACCACCACCTCCGGGTCAACCAAGCCGGTAGGTCGGATGACCTGCTCCACATACTCGCCCTGCGCGTGCTCCAACTCCCAGGAGCCGGGGGTGGCCGAGAGGAAGACCAGCTGGCCGACCCGCTCCAGGAACTCGTCAAACCGCAGCGGCCGGTTGTCGGCGGCGCTGGGCAGTCGGAAGCCGTGGTCGATCAGCATCCGCTTGCGGGACGCGTCGCCCTCGTACATCCCGCCGATCTGCGGGATGGTCACGTGCGACTCGTCAACCACGGTGAGGAAATCGTCCGGGAAGTAGTCGAGCAGGCAGTGCGGCGGGCTGCCGGGCAGTCGACCGTCGATGTGCATCGAGTAGTTCTCGATGCCGGAGCAGAAGCCGACCTGCCGCATCATCTCGATGTCGTACGTCGTCCGCATCCGCAGCCGCTGCGCCTCCAGCAGGCTGCCCCGCTGCTCCAGCTCGGCCAGCCGCTCGCCCAGCTCGGCCTCGATGTCGCGGATCGCCCGCTCCATTCGCGCCGGACCGGCCGCATAGTGCGTGGCGGGGAAGATCAGTAGGTGGTCGACCTCTCGGACCACATCACCGGTGAGCGGATTGAGGTAGTAGAGCCGCTCCACCTCGTCCCCGAACAGCTCGATCCGGATCGCCAGCTCCTCGTAGGCGGGAATGATCTCCAGGGTGTCGCCCCGCACCCGGAAGGTGCCCCGTTGGAAGGCCATGTCGTTGCGGGTGTAGTGAATGTCGACCAGCCGGCGCAGGAGTTGGTCGCGGTCCAGCTCCTGACCGGTCACCACCCGGACCGCCCGGTCCAGGTACTCCTCCGGGGTGCCTAGGCCGTAGATCGCCGAGACGGTGGCGACCACCACCACATCCCGGCGGGTGAGCAGCGACATCGTGGCCGAGTGGCGGAGCCGCTCCACCTCCTCGTTGATCGAGGAATCCTTCTCGATGTACGTATCAGTCTGCGGAATATACGCCTCGGGCTGGTAGTAGTCGTAGTAGGAGACGAAATACTCCACCGCGTTGTTGGGCAGCAGCTCGCTGAACTCCTTGGCCAGCTGGGCGCAGAGGGTCTTGTTCGGCGCCAACACGAGCGTCGGGCGCTGCAACCGCTCAATCAACCACGCTGTGGTGGCGCTCTTGCCGGTGCCGGTCGCGCCGAGCAGCACCGTGTGCCGGTCGCCACGCCGGACCCGCTGCTCCAGGTCGTCGATCGCGGCCGGCTGATCACCGGCCGGCTGGAAATCACTGACGACCTGGAAGCGGCCGTCCAGCCGGGGAATGTCGAGCGCCATGGCCCCACCGTACGCTCGGTGGCTGACGCTCCGGGACGACTACCACCCCCCGGCGATCACCTTCGATGTTCCCGTTGTCGGCCCCCACCTGGCGAGCTACGCTTCTCGGGTAGGCCGCTCGCGGCGGCCGACCGGGCCGGCAACGGGCCTAGGACGGCCCCCAACCCCCGGCACGGGGTCGCAGCACCCGCTTTCCGGCGTGCGCACCCGACGTGGTCGCGCTGACCGCGCTGACCGGCCGCCGCGAGCGCACATCCGCGTCACCAGTGACCGGTCGACGCCGTTCAACATCCCGATGGAGTCCTCCGCCCGCACCCGCCGTACCCCCCGTCCCCGCCGTACCCCCCGGCATCGGCCCACGCCCGATACCCAGCCCACCTCGACCGCCTCCGACGACACCCAGA
The DNA here is from genome assembly GCF_059570675.1 of Salinispora goodfellowii. Classification (NCBI taxonomy): domain Bacteria; kingdom Bacillati; phylum Actinomycetota; class Actinomycetes; order Micromonosporales; family Micromonosporaceae; genus Salinispora; species Salinispora goodfellowii. The sequence continues at coordinate 22,604 of NZ_JCANTD010000004.1, forward strand.
CCGGCCAGCTTCCCCGGATCACCGGCCGCCGTCGGACCATCCTCCGTACGCTCGCCGCGGTGGCCCTGCTCGCCGCCACCGCACTGGTTCTCGGTCTGAGCTGGATACCCGACCCAGCCGAGCCATCCCGCCGGCCAACCGCCGACGAGCGAACCCGACTCGCCGCGGTACGGGTCACCAACTTCCGCGATCTGCGGGCCGGTGTACACCTGACCGCCGGGACCGGAGCCGCCCGGATCGACCTGGTCGGCTGGGTCGACTGGTCCCGACCGCTGCTCTACCTCGATCTCGGTGGTCCCGGCCTCGGCGCCCAACGGGGTCTGCTCCAGGCGACGCCCGCAGTGCTGCTACTCCACCCGGAGTCCACCACCCCGACGTCCCCGTCACCGGCGCCCCCGCCCCTGGTACCCCCGGCAGATGGGTGGCGGCTAGCCGCCCCGCCGACCGCCGACCGCCTCCGGCCGCTGCTCGACCTGCTCTTCGCCCTCGCGACCGACCGGGCCGACCCACCAGTCGGGGAGACGGCACGGTGGATCGCCAGCGCCGACGGCACCGACGTCCTCACCGCCCGGCTGCCGCCGGCCCAACCCGGCGGACCAACACCCCCGCCCGCCACCGAGGTCCACTGGTGGGTGGATCGGGAGGCACGGCTACACCGGCTGGAGGCCCAGCTCCCCGACCTCGGTCCGGTCACCGTACAACTGAACCGCGCCGACCGACCGTCGCTACGTCCGGTGGCGGTCCTCGGTGGACAGGCCGGTACCCCCCGGCCGCTCAACGCTGCCGAACGCCGCCGCCTGGCCTCCCTCCCTACCCAACTCCGCGCTGCGGGCGAGGCGCGCGCCACGCTCACGGCACTGCTCGGCTCGGCAGCCAACCTTTGCGGGACGGGATGGATCAACTGGAGCCGACGCAGCGCATACCTCGCGGTGGATGACCTTGACGCCCCACGTCGGCGTACCCTGCTCCGGCACGAACATGGCCGCACCACCCAGACCGAGCTGCCAGTAACCGTCAACGGCGGGGTGGACCCGGTGCCGCCACCGCTGCCCGTCCCCACCGGCGGCTGGGAACCCGCTCCCGACGCTGGGCTCGCGGCCCTGCTCGACGCCGCGCTACGCGCGGCGACCCCCGCCGAGGCGGGCACGGCGCGCCGGATCCGGGGCGACCGCCTGACCGGCGCCGAGCTCGATGTGGTCGAGGTGGTGGCGGCCGCCGGCGAACCGGTCCGCTACTGGCTCGACCGGTCCGGCCTCCCCCACCGGCTCCAGTTCCCGACGGCGGCCGGTACCTGGGCACAGGTGGACCTCACGTTCGAGGACGGTGCCACGGGCTGACCCTCTCGACGCACACCGACCGGGCGGGGCGCTACGCCGGTCGCTGCCGCCCCGTCATGGCTGCCCGCCGGGCCAGCCCGCCTCCCGAACGTACAGGCGCACCGGGCGCGCCGGGTCAGCACTGCCGTGCACCCGTTCCGGCCAGCGTGCCGCATTCCGTCCCGACTCGGGCAGCCGGGGAAACCCGGCGTCCGCGAGTTGCTCGGCCAGCGCTCCGTCCGCGTCGTCCAGGCACGGCACGGTGAGCTGGATGACGATCATATCCGCCGAGTCCAATTCTGGAATCGACATCGAGCCGATGTAGTCGATCGGCGGGTCCGCGGGGGTGACAGCGCGGTGGATCCGGGCGGCCAGACGAGCGTACTGCTCGGGCCGGGGCAGGTCGGACTCCACCCGCTCGGGCCGGGGCAGGTCGGACTCCACCCGCTCGGGCCGGGGCAGGTCGGCCGCCCGCCGGTCGCGAAGATTGACCGCGTAGGGCAGGAGCCGGTCGGCCCAGAGCGCGTCAACCGCGCGGTGCAACTCGTCGCGGGTCCCGTCGTTGGTCAGCACCACGTCCGCTGCTGCTCGGCGGCGATCGTCGTCGGCCTGCGCGGCGATCCGCCGCCGCGCCTCGGCCGGTGCCATCCCCCGGTCCCGGGCCAGCCGCTCCAGGCGGATCGACAGGGCCGTCTGCACCACGACCACCAGGTGGTACGTGGGGCCGAGCCCCGACTCGACCAATAGCGGTACGTCGTTGACGACGACCGCGCCGGGTGGCGCCGCGGCCACCAGTTCGGCGGTGCGAGTCCGGACCCGCGGGTGAATGATCGCCTCCAGGGCGCGGCGACCCGGTTCGTCGGTGAAGACCAGGGCGCCGAGCGCCGGCCGGTCGAGCGCCCCGTCCGGGCCGAGCACCCGATCACCAAAGGTGGCGACGATCTCCGCCAGCCCTTCGGTGCCCGGCGCCACCACCTCGCGGGAGAGCTGGTCGGCGTCCACAATCACCGCGCCCAGCCCCGCCAGTCGGGCCGCGACGGCGCTCTTGCCCGAGCCGATCCCACCGGTCAGTCCCACCATCAACACCGGACCAGTCAACCGGATCAGCCGGCAGCACGCCACACCGGCGCCCCGGCTCACCCCGGTCGGCAGAAACGGCGGAACCCCGCCCCGGCGATCTGTCGATCACCGGGACGGGGCCCGTCGCCAGTACCGGCTCCGGTGCGCCGCGGGGCGGCCCAGAGCCCTCGGATCACTTGCCGCCGGCGAGCTTCTCCCGCAGGGCGGCGAGCGCCTCGTCGGTGGCGAGGGTGCCGGCCGGCTCCTCCGCCGGCCGGCTCGGAGCCGCGGTCGTCGTGGTGGTCGGGCTGGCGGCCGGCGGGTTGGCCGCAGCCTCGGCGTCGGCGGCGCGGGACGCCTGCACCTGCTTCTGGTGGGCCTCCCAACGCTGACGCGCCTCGGCGTACTGCTGCTCCCAGGTCTCGCGCTGCTTCTCGTAGCCCTCGAGCCACTCGCCCGTCTCGGGGTCGAAGCCCTCGGGGTAGATGTAGTTGCCCTCGGCGTCGTAGGTCGCCGCCATGCCGTAGAGGGTCGGGTCGAAGTGCTCCTCGCCCTCGACGAAGCCCTCGTTGGCCTGCTTGAGCGACAGCGAGATCCGGCGACGCTCCAGGTCGATGTCGATGACCTTGACCATGACCTCGGAGCCGACCTGGACGACCTGCTCCGGGATCTCCACGTGGCGCTCGGCCAGCTCGGAGATGTGGACCAGACCCTCGATGCCGTCGTCCACCCGGACGAACGCGCCGAACGGCACCAGCTTGGTGACCTTACCGGGCACGATCTGCTGGATCGCGTGGGTGCGGGCGAACTGACGCCACGGGTCCTCCTGGGTCGCCTTCAGCGAGAGCGAGACCCGCTCGCGATCCAGGTCGACGTCGAGAACCTCAACCTCGACCTCCTGGCCAACCTCGACCACCTCGGACGGGTGGTCGATGTGCTTCCAGGAGAGCTCGGAGACGTGCACCAGGCCGTCCACGCCGCCCAGGTCGACGAAGGCGCCGAAGTTGACGATCGAGGAGACAACGCCCTTCCGGACCTGCCCCTTCTGCAGCTTGTTGAGGAACTCGGTGCGCACCTCGGACTGCGTCTGCTCGAGCCAGGCCCGGCGGGACAGGACCACGTTGTTGCGGTTCTTGTCCAGCTCGATGATCTTGGCCTCGAGCTCCCGGCCGACGTACGGCTGGAGGTCCCGCACCCGACGCATCTCGACCAGGGAGGCCGGCAGGAAGCCGCGCAGCCCGATGTCGAGGATCAGGCCGCCCTTGACCACCTCGATGACCGAGCCACGGACCACGCCGTCCTCGTCCTTGATCTTCTCGATCGTGCCCCAGGCGCGCTCGTACTGCGCCCGCTTCTTCGAGAGGATCAGCCGCCCCTCCTTGTCCTCCTTCTGGAGAACAAGGGCCTCGATGTGGTCACCGACCGAGACGACCTCGGCGGGGTCCACGTCGTGCTTGATCGACAGCTCCCGAGAGGGGATGACGCCCTCGGTCTTGTAGCCGATGTCGAGCAGGACCTCGTCCCGATCGACCTTGACGACGGTGCCTTCGACAATGTCGCCGTCATTGAAGTACTTGATGGTCTCGTCGATCGCGGCGAGGAAAGCCTCTTCGCTTCCGAGATCGTCGACGGTGACCTTGGTGGCGCTCGAGGGGGCCTCGATGCTGCTCGTCATGTGGGCGGTTGCTCCGGTCGGATGGTTGTCATCACGGATGTGAGCCGCGGTGACCTGTTCGCGCAAACGGATCCGCCGCCGGACACACCGAACGATCACTGCGCGGGATCATGATGTGGCTCCGTCGACCGCGCACCTGCTCCCTACCGAGGCACACAATCCGCGAGCGCGTCATCTAGCCTACCCTCTGCATTACCACAGCGTGCAAGGCCTCCCACCCGATCACCATCGCGCCACCTGCGAAAGCGGATTATCGTCGAATAACACGCCCGGCCTGTCACCCGAATCACACCGCCCCCACCGGCACCAGACCAGCCGCACCCGCCCAGCGGGCGCACACCGCCAGCACCCGATGCCGCACTCTCGCCCGCCCCCGCACCAGGGCCACGCTTCCGCCGCAGCGGCCATCAGATGGCGGGCCGCTCGGCGACGAAGATGGCGGTGCCCGGGATCAGCCGGCCCCGCAGCGGGCTCCACTGACCCCAGGTTTCGTCGTGCCCCGGCGGCCATTCCGGTTCCACCAGGTCGCGAAGAACGAAGCCGGCGGCAGTCAGGTCCCGGATCCGATCACCGACGGTACGGTGTGCCTCGATGTAGGTCGGCGCTCCCGACGAGTCCTCCTCCACGTAGGGGCGGCGGTCGAAGTAGGAGTGCACCGCGACCAGGCCGCCCTCGCCAGCGTCATCCAGAAAAACCCAACGCAGTGGATGGGTAACCGCGAAGACCCAGGCTCCGCCGGGTCGCAGCACCCGAAACACCGCACGCATCAGCGCCGCCGAGTCTGCGACAAACGGAACCGCACCAAACGCGGAATGTACGGTGTCGAAGACGCCCGCCCCGAACGGCAACGCCAGGGCGTCGGCCTGCACGAGCGGCACCCGCACGCCCGAACGCTCGGCGGCCAGCCGGGCCTGCCGCAACATGCCGGCGGACAGGTCGAGGGCCGTCACCTCTGCCCCCTGACCGTCCAGCCAGCGGGAGCCCGCGGCCGCGCCACACCCCAACTCCAGGACCCGAGCCCCGGCAACGGCACCGAGCAGCTGCGCCTCCGCCTCCCGCAGTCCCTCGGGACCCCAAACAAGATCAACATCCCCGAGGAACGCGCCGTGCTCCGCCTGATAGCTGTCGGCGTCCCGGTCCCACCACCGTCGGCTTGCCGCCCGCCCCTCAGCCGCTGACACCACCCGACGGATGACCGCCGGTTCGGACTGCTGCATCCAGCCAACGGTACGGATCGCGGCAACCCGGGTGCGCAGCGGCTGTCGTTTTCGTCCAAGACTCCACCGGTAGCGGTTGCCTAACATCGGCGACGCGCTCCACCACGGTGCGCCGGCCGGGCGATACGGCCGTTCGAGCTACGCGGCATTCGCACCGATCTGGCGCGACTCGGACGACCACGCCGACTACCGGGAACTACCCAAGTACGTCGTCTCGACCACGCTGCCCGACGATGACCTCGTCCCGGGGTGGGGACCGACGACGGTCCTCCGATCAACCGAGGACATCATCGCGCTCAAACAGAGCGCGGGCGGCGCGTAATTCATACACGGCAGCGCGGAGCTCGCCCGACGGCTCTCCGACGCCGGGTTGATCGACCGGTACCACCTGCTCTGCTTCCCACTCCTACTCGGTGCCGGGAAGAGTCTGTTCAACACGGCGGACCGGGCCAAGCAGGTACTGCGTCTCCGGGACCCCACCGCCTACCCGAACGGTGTCGTCAAGCTGCTCTACGACGTCGTCCGTTAGTCGAGGGCGATCTACCAAGGTCATCTCCGCGACCCCCGTACTCGTGCCAGCCCAGACGGCGTCGATCCAGGGCGAGTCGGATGCGCGCGTCTGGAGTCGTAGGTCCACCGGAGGAGGATAAGGGCGGTCACCGTACCCGCGCTGGCTCGCCGGGCCGGAACTAGGCGCACCGGGGGCACCGCCGTCGGGGGCCGTTTCCGCGGTTCCGACCCGGGTACGCCAAGTCGGACCGGATGGGAGGTGCTCCGCCGTGAGCCGTCGCAACGACCCGCAGCAGACGTACCGGGAGTTCACCGCGGCGGTGAACATGCGTCCCGGTGAACTGTCGAAGTGGCTGGAGACCGAGAAGTCCAAGCAGGTCGGCTGGCGAAGACGGGGCGACCAGGGCGGCGAGACGGTCGGTCACCGCTCCGGCCGACGAATCCTCGACCTGCTCGGGCGTCGACGGGGCGATCTCTCCGAGGACGACTACCGGCACATGCGAAAAGTTGTCGGCTATGTCCGCCGACATATGGCGCAACGGCCCAGTGGCGACGTTCGGGACACCCGATGGCGGTACTCCCTGATGAACTGGGGACACGACCCGGCCAAGGGCCCGCTGCCGCCACCGGGGGGCCCGTCCCGCAAGGCGCTCCGACGGCACGGTGCCCCGCCCAAGGAACGCCGGGGGCCCGGCCGGTAGCGGGGCGGTCAGTGGTCGGCGCTGTTCCAGTCCCGCCCGTCGCCGACCGACACCTCCAGCGGCACGGACAGCGGATACGCACCGCCCATCTCCCGCCGGACCAGCGTCTCCAGTACCTCCCGCTCCCCGGGGGCCACCTCGAAGACCAGTTCGTCGTGCACCTGGAGCAGCATCCGGGAACGCAGCCCGGCGTCCCGGACCGCCGCGTCCACGTTCATCATCGCCACCTTGATGATGTCCGCGGCAGAGCCCTGGATCGGAGCGTTCAGCGCCATCCGCTCGGCCATCTCCCGCCGCTGCCGGTTGTCGCTGACCAGGTCGGGCAGGTAGCGGCGACGCCCGAGGACGCTCTCGGTGTAGCCGTCGCGCCGGGCCCGGGCCACCACCTCCTGCAGGTAGTCGCGCACCCCACCGAAACCGGTGAAGTAGGTCTCCATCAGCGCGCGTGCCTCCTCGGCGGAGACCCCGAGCTGCTGGGAGAGACCGAACGCGCTCAGCCCGTAGGCCAAGCCGTAGTTCATCGCCTTGATCTTGCGCCGCTGGTCGGGGGTGACCGTCTCCACCGGCACCTGGAAGACCGACGAGGCGGTGGCGGCATGGAAGTCGCGGCCCGAGTTGAAGGCGTCGATCAGGGCCTCGTCCGCCGAGAGGTGGGCCATGATCCGCATCTCGATCTGGCTGTAGTCGGCGGTGAGCAGGCTTTCATACCCGGCGCCGACCACGAAGGCCCGACGGATCCGCCGCCCCTCCTCGGTACGGATCGGAATGTTCTGCAGGTTCGGCTCGGTGGAGGAGAGCCGACCGGTGGCCGCCACGGTCTGGTTGAAGGTGGTATGGATCCGACCATCGTCGGAGACCGACTTGAGCAGCCCGTCAACCGTGGTCTTCAGCTTCGCCACGTCCCGGTGGCGCAGTAGGTGACCGAGCACCGGGTGCGGGTTCTGCCCGTGTAGCCACTGCAGGGCATCCGCGTCGGTGGTGTAACCGGTCTTGATCCGCTTGGTCTTGGGTAGCCCCAGCTCGCCGAAGAGGATCTCCTGCAACTGCTTCGGGGAGCCCAGGTTGAACTCCCGCCCGACCGCCTCGTACGCACCCTGCGCGGCGGCCTTCACCTCTGCGGCGAAGTGCGCCTCCAGCTCGGACAGGTATTGCGTGTCGGCGGCGATGCCGGTGCGCTCCATGCCGGCGAGCACCCGCATCAGCGGCAGCTCCACCTCAGCCATCAGCCGCGCCGACTGCTCACCGTCCCGCGACAACTCCGCGTCGATCGCGTCGGCGAGGTCGAGAGTGGCCCGAGCTCGCAGCATCAGGTTCTGCTCGGCCGCGCCGTCGTCACCCAGGCCGTCGAGGGTGAGCTGGCCGCTCTCCGGCAGGTCAACCCGCAGCTCCCGGTGCAGATACCGCAGGGCCAGGTCAGTCAGGTCGTAGGAGCGCTGGTCGGGCCGGGCCAGGTAGGCGGCGATCTGCGTGTCTCTGGTGATGCCCCGGATCGGCCACCCGCGGGCGGCGAACGCGAGCACCGCCGGCTTGCTGTCGTGCAGCACCTTCGGTCGGCTCACATCGGCCAGCCACCCGGCCAGGGCGGCGTCGTCGGCGGCGTCGAGTCGGCTGGGGTCGAACCAGGCCCCGGCACCGGCGGCGGTCGCCAACGCCATGCCCGTCACGTCGGCGAGGTGCCGCCGGTTGGGCCCGGTGTCGAGCGTGACGGCGAGGCCGACCGGCGTGTTCGGTGCCGCGTGCGCCCCCAGCCAGGCCGCGAGCGCCCCCGACTCGACGAGGAGCTCACCCGCCAGGTCAAAGCCCGCCTCGGCTTCCGGCTCAACCGCGTCCAGGTACTGGTAGAGCCGATCCCGAAGGATGCGGAACTCCAGAGTGTCGAAAACCTGGTGCACCGCCTCCCGGTCCCAGCCAGCCCAGCGGGTCTCCGCCAGCGGCAGGGGCAGATCCAGGTCGGTGACCAGGCAGTTGAGCTCGTGATTACGGATCACGTCGGCGAGTCGCTCGCGCAGATTCGCCCCGGCCTTGCCCTTGATCTCGTCGGCCCGGGCGACGACACCCTCGACCCCACCGTAGGCGGTGATCCACTTGGCGGCGGTCTTCGGGCCGACGCCCGGGACGCCGGGCAGGTTGTCGCTGGTCTCGCCGACCAACGCGGCGAGGTCCCGATAGTGCTGCGGGGGTACCCCGTACTTCGCCGTCACCGCAGCCGGGTCCATCCGGGCCAGGTCGGAGACGCCCTTGCGGGGGTAGAGCACCGTGACGTCGTCGTCAACGAGTTGGAAGGCATCCCGGTCTCCGGTCGTGATCAGCACCGACATTCCCTGCTCGCGGGCCTGCCGGGTGAGCGTGGCGATCACGTCGTCCGCCTCGTAGCCCGCCATCTCCACCGCCGGGACGCGCAACGCCGCCAGGATCTCCTTGACCAGGCTGACCTGGCCCTTGAAGTCGGTCGGGGTCTCACTGCGGCCCGCTTTGTACGCCGCGTACCTCTCGGTGCGGAAGGAGTGCCGGGAGACGTCGAAGGCCACGGCGATGTGCGTCGGCTGCTCATCCCGAAGAACATTGATCAACATGGAGGTGAAGCCGTAGACCGCGTTGGTTGGTTGCCCCGTCGTGGTGGAGAAGTTCTCGACCGGCAGGGCGAAGAACGCCCGGTAGGCCAGGGAGTGTCCGTCAACGAGGAGCAGGCGCGGCTTCGTGGCTGTCACGGTGGCGACTCTAGTCCGTGCCGCCGACAGGGCTGGGCGGCGGCACCGCGGCGCCGGCGCGGAAAGTCACGCCGGGCCGACCATCCGCTACGTGGAAATGATCCGGACCCGGCGCGGCGAGCGGCGGCCGGCCGTCCCGGTGTGGGACGACCGGCCGCGTGGGCAGCGCCGCCGATCAGGCGACGCCCAGATACGCCTCCTTGACCGATGGGTCGTGCAGCAGGTCCTGGCCGGACCCCTCCTTGACGATCCGGCCGGTCTCCAACACGTACCCCCGGTGCGCCCGGGAAAGCGCCTGCTGGGCGTTCTGCTCCACCAGGAGGACCGTGGTGCCCTGCTGGTTGATCTCCACGATGATGTCGAAGATCTGCTGAATGATCATCGGGGCGAGCCCCATCGACGGCTCATCCAACAGCAGCAGCTTCGGCCGAGCCATCAACGCCCGCCCGACCGCGAGCATCTGCTGTTCGCCACCGGAGAGCGTTCCCCCCAGCTGACGACGCCGCTCCGCCAGCCGCGGAAACAGCTCGAACACCCGCCCCAGGTCGGCGGCGATCCCCGCACTGTCCCGACGGGTGTACGCCCCCATGTCGAGGTTGTCCAGGACCGTCATACCCGGGAAGATGCCCCGCCCCTCGGGCGCCTGGCAGATGCCCCGCCGTACCCGCAGGTCGGCTCGGAGGTTGGTTACGTCCTCCCCGTTGAACCGGATCGCTCCCCGGCTCACCGGCCGGAGTCCGGAGATCGCCCGCATGGTGGTGGTCTTACCCGCGCCGTTCGCGCCGATGAGGGCTACCACCTCACCCTCGTTCACGTGCAGGCTGATCCCGTGCAGCGCCTCGATCCGGCCGTACCGGAGGGTCAGATCGTCAATCTCAAGCAGCATCTGCGGGCTCCCCCAGGTACGCCGCGATCACCTTCGGGTCGTCCCGCACCTCGGCGGGCACCCCCTCGGCGATCTTCTTACCGAACTCCAGCACCACGATCCGGTCGGTGACCCCCATGACGAGGCGCATGTCGTGCTCGATGAGCAACACCGTGAAACCGCGATCCCGGATCTTGCGGATCAGTTCGAGGAGTTCCTCCTTCTCCGCCGGGTTGAAGCCGGCCGCCGGCTCGTCCAGGCAGAGCAACTTCGGCTCGGTGGCCAGCGCCCGCGCGATCTCCAACCGGCGTTGGTAGCCGTACGGGAGGTTGCGGGCCAGGTCATTGGCGCGGTCGTCAATGCCGACGAAGTGCAGCAGTTCGTACGCCTTACGCTCGCCGGCACGCTCCTCGAGCGTGTGCCGCGAGATGCCGAACACCTGGGCCGAGGAGCGGCGAACCTGCTGCCAGAGCCGCACCAGACCGTTGGCCGAATCGACCGTCGGCAACTCCTCCGGCTTCGGCTTGACCCGGTACAGCCGGAACAGCGCACCGACCACACTGGTGCGATGCTGGGAGTCCGCACCAACCAGCACGTTCTCCAACGCGGTCATCTCCGGGAAGAGCCGAATGTTCTGGAACGTCCGGGCGATTCCCATCTGGTTGATCCGGTGCGGCTTCCGTCCGCTGACCTGCTGTCCGTCGAACCGGACCGCACCAGAGGTCGGCCGGTAGACCCCGGTCATCGCGTTGAAGCAGGTGGTCTTGCCGGCCCCGTTCGGACCGATGAGCCCGAGGATCTCACCCTTGTACAGGTTGAAACTCAGATCGTCCAGCGCCACCACACCGCCAAAGCGGAGCGTGACCCCGTCTACCTCAAGCAGCACCTCGGGCTTGGCGGCGTCCTCGGGCGATGTCTTCTGCTTAGGCAACATTTGCCGGCTCCTTCGCCCTTTCCTGCAACTCGCGCGTTCGTCGCCGACTCGGCAACAGACCCTGCGGGCGCAGCAGCATGATGAGTACCAATGCTAGGCCGAAGGCGAGGACCCGGTACTCCGAGAAGTCGCGGAACCGCTCCGGCAGGTACGCGAGCAGGAAGGCGCCGACCGCGACACCCGCCATGTTGCCGGAGCCACCGACCACCACCATCGCGACGAACAGGATGGAGAGCTGGACGTTGAAGGTCTCGGGCTGGATGAAGGCCGACCGGCTGGCGAAGAGCAGACCGGAGAAGCCACCCAGGGCGGCACCGATGGCGAACGCCCACAGCTTGAACTTGAACGGGTAGACGCCCATCACCGCGGCGGCGTCCTCGTCCTCCCGGATGGCCAGCCACGACCGCCCCACCCGGCTGTGCTCCAGCCGCCGGACCAGCAGGACCATCACCAGGACCACGCTCAACGCCAGCCAGTACCAGGGCTTGATGTCGAGCAGTCCGAAGACCTTGTTGTCGGGCGACGGTGGGCCCTCCGGGCCGGGAATGCCGGGCACGCCCTGCGCCTCGCCGGCCCACCCCGAGTTCTTCGCGACGATCCGAATGATCTCGCCGAAGCCCAACGTCACGATGGCCAGGTAGTCACCCCGAAGCCGCAGCGTCGGCCAGCCGAGCAGAACTCCCGCGACCAACGAGAAGGCCAACGCGATCGGGATACAGATCGCCCACGCGATCGCCCAGTCCGAGGAGAGGCCGAACTGCTCCTGCAACGCCCCCACAACCGGCGACTCGGCCGACCCGAACAGCGCCACGCTGTAGGCGCCCACCGCGTAGAAGCCAACGTAGCCGAGGTCGAGCAGACCAGCCAGCCCGATCACGACGTTGAGCCCGATAGCCACCAGGACGTACAGGGCGCAGACGAAGAGCACCCCAGCCCAGTTGGCGCCGCCGGCGATGGAGTCGGTCCGGAACCAGTCCAGCCCCGGGATGATCAGGTTCGTCCCCGGGATGTCGCCGAGGAACGGCAGGTAGTAGAGGAAGGCAACGCCCGCGAACAGGGTCAGCCAACGCTGCCAACGAGGCAACGCCCGCCACCGGTCCCCGATACCACCCAGAACGTGTCGGCGCCGCTCGTTGAATTTTCGTAGTGCCTCTGTCATGCCCTCGCCTTTCCGAGAGACTCACCGAGCAGGCCGGTCGGGCGGAAGATCAGCACCACCACGAGCACCACAAAGGCGGCCACATCCTCCCAGGTGGATCGGGTCAACGTCGCCGCGTACACCTCGATGACCCCGAGTAGTAGGCCACCGAGCAGCGCGCCGCGGAGGTTACCGATACCACCGAGCACCGCCGCGGTGAACGCCTTCAGCCCGACCACGAAGCCGATGTCGAACTTGGTGATCCCGTACCGCATGTTCCACAACAGGGCCGCAGCGCCCGCCATCAAACCACCCAGGACGAAGACCAGCATGATCACTCGGTCCTGGTGCACCCCCATCAGCGCGGCGGTGTCTGGGCTCTGTGCCACGGCCCGCACGCCACGGCCGTACCGCGTCCGGTTGATGAACTGGTCCAACCCGTAGAGCATCGCGAGGGCGGAGACCACCATGATGATCTGCACGTTGGTGATGTCGGCGCCCGCCACCGAGAGCACTGTCTCCTGCTTCAGCAGCGGCGGAATCCCGATCACGAGTCGGTTCTCGGTGAATCCGCGCCCCGAGAAGAACCCTGCCATCCACAGCGCGAAGATCTCCACCAGGACGAGCGAGAGCCCGATGGCGGTGATCAGGAAGATCAACGGCGGCGCGTTCATCCGGCGTAGTCGCCGGTAGGCGACCCGTTCGACGGTGAGCGCGGTGGCACCCGAGGCCAGCGCACCGACCACCAGACCGATGAGCAGGTAGACGATCGCCATCCCGATCGGCGGGTTGTCGGCCACCCCGAGCAACGACCAGGTACCGAGGATCGCGAAGGTGCCCACCATGAAGATCTCAGAGTGCGCGAAGTTGATCAGACGGAGCACACCATATACGAGCGTGTACCCCAGGGCGACGAGGGCATAGATCGCCCCCTTGGACAAGCCATCAACAGTGTGCTGGGCTAGGTCGCCGAATAAGGCATCGAAATTCACGGGTTTCTCCCCTTTGGCACCGTTGCGCGGCCGGGGAAAGCCCCGGCCGCGCAACGGTCATCCTGGCTCAGCTGAGCTTGATCTCCTGCTGGGCCGTGATCTCACCGCCCTTGATCTCGTAGGCCCAGATCACCACCCGGGACTCGTCCACGTCACCGTTGTCGGCGAACTTGAGGGACTTCGAGACCCCCTCCTTGTCGTACGAGTCGACCCATGCCAGCAGATCCGCACGCGTGGTGTTGCCCTCGGCCAGGCCCTCGATCAACACGTTCGCGGCGTCGAAACCCTCGGCACCGAAGGAACCCGGAGGACCGCCGTACTCCGCTTCGAAGTCGGCCGCGAAGGTGCCACCGGCCTTCTCCGACGGCAGGCACAGGCAGGTCACGATCAAACCCTCGGCGCTGGCCCCGGCACCCTTCGGGAAGGACGGGTCGTAGAGACCATCGAAGCCGAGGAAGGGCGTCGTGATGCCGGCCTCCCGCAGCTGCTTCACCAACGGAGCCGCCTCGTTCGTGTAGCCGCCGTAGGCGATCGCGTCCGGCTTGGCAGCCTTGATCTTCGAGATGGTGGCGGCGAAGTTGACCTGCTTCTCCTGCACCTGGTCGGTGCCGCCCGCCAACTCACCGAGCGCCCCGGTCAGCTCGTCGGCGATGCCGGCGCCGTAGGTGGTGCCGTCATTGATCACAAAGACCTTCTCGGTCTGCACGACATCCCGAAGGTAGACGGCAGCGGCGGCACCCTGGACGGCGTCGTTACCGACCACCCGGTGGAACACCTTGTTGCCGCCCGCGGTCAGCTCGATCGCCGTCGCCGACGGGCTGACCATCACCATCCCGGCCGCCTCGTAGACCGCCATCGTCGCCTTGCTCTCACCGGAGAACGCGCCACCGATGACGCCCAGGAAGGACTCGTCGCCGGTGACCTGGTTCGCGACCGGCGTGGCCTGGGTCGGGTCGCCCTGGGTGTCGAACTCCTGCAGCTCCACCTCGCAGTCCGGGTTCGCCTCGTTGTGCTGCTTCACCGCAAGCAGTGCGCCGTCACGCGACGGGATCACCAGACCCGAGTTCGGGCCGCTGAAGGCACCGAAGATGGCGATCTTGCCACCGCAGTCACTGCTACCGGCGGTGTCGTCCTCCTCCGCCTGACAGCCCGCGGCGGCAATGAGGGCTGCCGACAACCCAATGGCGCCGAGCGCCCGTACGTACTTACGCCTCACGGCTATAGACCTCCTCCAGTTGCAGGAGCCCGAGCACGCCCGAGGCAGGCAGCCGCACCGGTACGGCAGCCTCCCCACCTCGATGTGAGCCCGCACACCTGCTACGGCTCGTGATGGCGGAGCGTACTGGGTCGAGAAACGGTCCCGGAAGCCCTCGAAGCCACGCTTGTCAAACCGTTACGAATACAAACGCCGATACGACCCCAACCCGAAACATCCTTCACAGCTGGCCCGAGGCTGCGCGCATACCGGCGATGACCAGCGCAACTGGCCACGACCAGCAACACCGACATCAATCGACCCGGCGGGAGGGAAAGCTCAACCACAACGCCGGTACACGTCGGGGTGCACACCCCGAACGGACGAACGCCACGGCGGCGCCAGCCCTGGCCGCTGGGACCGTCGGGGGGAGAGAGAAGGGGAAATGCCGGACCTACTGGGCCGGACGGGGCACCTCGCCGCCGGCGGTCTCCTGGAGAATCCGCTCGGCGACCTCTTTCATGGTCATCCGGTGGTCCATCGCGGTGCGCTGGATCCACTTGAATGCCTGCGGCTCGGTCATCCCGTACGTGGTCATCAACGCACCCTTGGCGCGCTCGATGACCTTACGTACCTCCAGCCGGTCGGTGAGGCCAGCAACCTCCGCCTCCAGGGCGGCGACCTCCGAGTAGCGCGACAACGCGATCTCCACCGCTGGGACCAGGTCGCTCTTTTGGAAGGGCTTGACCAGGTACGCCATCGCACCGGCCGCCCGCGCCCTTTCCACCAGGTCCCGCTGACTGAAGGCGGTCAGGATGATGACCGGAGCAATCCGCTCGCCGGCGATCCGCTCGGCTGCGGCCAGCCCATCCATGATGGGCATCTTGATGTCGAGAATGACCAGGTCCGGCTTGAGCTCCTTGGCGAGCCGGACGGCCGTCTCGCCGTCACCGGCCTCACCGACGACCTCGTAGCCTTCCTCGACGAGCATCTCGGCGAGATCCAGCCGGATGAGCGCCTCGTCCTCGGCGATCAGTACCCGCCTGCGCTCGGCGTCCGTCTGCGTCTCGGCCACGAGCAACTCCCACCAGTCCGTACCGACACCCGACCGGGTGCCGCGCCCCTTAGCGTAGTGGGTACTCTATGACCCGACACCGAGGCTGTCGGCGCCGCTGTCCCCGTATTCCAACCGGTAGAGAAACGGAGCTCAAACCTCCGACAGTGTGGGTTCGAATCCCACCGGGGACACCACCAACCGTCGCGTGGGTGACGGTTGGCGCATCGCGAGCGGCGTCCGGCCGCGGGCCCAGCAGGTGGTCCGGCGGGCCCCAGCCGCAGCAGGATGGTGCAGCCAGGCGGCACGCCCGTCCGACTCAGGGCGAAGACCACCCGCGGCCGGAGCCGTTGTCGGCGCGGCCACCGCTTCCCGGGCAACCGACAGCCGGACCAGTCCACCGCCGGGTGTGCTCGCTCGCCCGGCACCACGACCCTCGCCCCCGGCAGCGCCGACGCCGCCCTACCGGCAGAAGGCCGGGACAGACCAGCGAGACCGGGAGGCTACTTCGGGACCTCCTCCACCCAGCGGGTGGCTGGATGCCGAGGAGCCGTAGCGCCGACTCGGGGTCAGCCACGACGGGAAGGTTGAATATTTGGCCATGCAGAAGTATCCCCCTCGAACAAAATTCGGCAGCAGTGCGTTGAAACTCGCATAGATTCCCGGGAAGATGACGCTATGTCCCCTTCCCCGAATCCGGCACCGCCCTACGCGAGCCTTGATGACACCGACCGCGCGATCCTGGCGGAGCTGGCGGCGGACGGCCGCCTCCCCAACAACGCCCTCGCCGAGCGGGTAGGGGTGGCGCCGTCGACCTGCCTCGCGCGGACCAGGGCGCTACATGGATGCGGGGCGATCCGCGGCTTCCACGCCGAGGTCGATCCGGCGGCGATTGGCCTGCCGTTACAGGCGCTGATCTCGGTACGACTCTCCGCCCACGACCGGGTCGTGGTAGACGCCTTCCGAGCCCGATCAGTACGCCTACCGGGGATGGTGGCGGTGTTCCACGTGGCCGGTGCGGACGACTACGTTCTGCACGTCCGGGCGGCATCGGCGGACGCGCTGCGGGACTTCGTGCTTGACCACCTGGCAGTCGATCCGGCGGTGCAGCACACCCAGACCAGCCTGATCTTCGAGCAGGCCCGGGGCCTGGGGTAAGACGAATCACAGCCCTGGCTGTGCGCCGAAACAGGATCTTCACCTCGCTGTCACGCCGGGGACGCGGACCCCGTCTAGTTTTAGTTCCGGTGGTGGTTGGCGCTCCCGGTCGGGACGGGTCGGGAGCTGCCAAGTTGTGGTGCACCGGGCCGGAGTCGACGGATTCCGCGAAGCCGGTCCGGTGCCTCACTCACTCCCTCGCCCCACGAGCGCTACCGGACCGGCCCAGAACCGGCCACCGTCCCCGCACGGGACGCTTCGGTGGCGACGTCACCGCCGGGCGGCTCAGCGGTGCTCGCGCCCCGAGCTGGCGTGGCGCTGCGGGCAGCAGCGACGACAGTCCGGGCCCGACGGGCGCGCAGCAAGGCCCGGAGCGCGAACGCGAACGCGACCCCCCAGGCGAGCGCCAGCAGGGCATACCCCACAGGTCGCACCCCCGCACCGAGATCGAGAGCGCGCATCAGCGTATGAGCGTTGGTTAGCACGATCACACCGCCGACCGCTGCACCGAGCAGTTGGGCCGGGACGAGGCGCACCAGCCAGGCGGCCACCGGTGCTGCGATCAGACCACCGGCCAGTAACGCGAGCACCATCGGCAGCAGAAAGCCCTCGGAACCGAGCCCAATCAGGAAGCCGACGCTGGCCGCACCGGCGACGAGAAACTCGGCGGTGTCCACCGATCCGATCACCCTGCGAGGTTCTAGTCGCCCGCTGACCAGCAACGCGGGGGTTGCCACCGGACCCCATCCCCCGCCGCCGGTGGCATCAACGAACCCGGCGACCAGCCCCAGGGGACTAAGGAAGCGACTGCGCAGCCGGCCGGCCCGCCGCTCGGTGCGCAGCGGTCGGGCGAAACGCACCAGCAGGTACGCACCGAGGGTGAACAAGATTGCCGCCATCCAGGGCGCGGCGGCAGCGGTGGAGAGAGCAGACAGAAAGGTCGCTCCGGCAAACGCGCCGAAGGCACCGGGCACGGCGATTCGCCCAACGACGCGCCAGTCGACGTTGCCGAACCGCCAGTGCGCCACGCCCGCCGCGAGCGTGGTGCCCACCTCGGCGAGGTGCACCGACGCGGAGGCAGCCGCCGGTGCGATCCCCGCGAGTAGCAGCAGCGTCGAGGAGGTCAGCCCATACGCCATGCCAAGGGCACCGTCCACGAGTTGCGCGGCCAACCCCACGAACGCGAGGACCAGCAGCTTACGCACCGCGCCTCCCTAGTTTTCTGATATCTCCTATCGACTTGGTCGACAATGCGGGATGAGTGGGGTCTGGGTCAACAATGTTCAAGGGCGAGTTACGGCTCAGGTCAAGGCGCGACTCAGGTCCAGGCGCGACTCCAGGCGCGACTCAGGTCCAGGGCGCGACTCAGGTCCAGGCGCGCGGGTCGGCGACCAGGTCGGTAACCTGCGCTGGAAGGGCACCGTCGGCCACATCGGCTACGGTGACCAGCTCAAGGATCTGGCGTTCGCTTGCCCGCAGGGCGATCCAGACATCCTGCAGGGCCCGCGCGGCACCGTGGTAACCGAGCTGCTCCGGGCGCTGCCCACGGACGTGGGCCAGCGGACCATCGATCACCCGAATCACCTCGGCGAGGGAGATCTCGCCGGCCGGCCGCGCCAGCCAGTAGCCTCCCTCCGGGCCCCGCTGGGCCTGCACCACACCGCCCCGACGCAGCTGCAACAGGATGCTCTCCAGGAACTTCGGCGGGATCTCCTGGGCTCGGGCGATCTGTTCGGCGGTCACGGCCCGCCCTCGGCCGGTCGAGGCGCCGCCGGCCGCGGAGGCGAGCTCGGCGGCCGCGCGAAGGGCATAGTCGACCCGGGCGGAGAGACGCATGGCTGACAGGCTAGCCGGCCCGGCCGCGACCGGCCGGCCATCCCTCACCGAGCCGGAACGCCTGCACTGGACAGGCCCGGACATGACTGTTGGCCGGCACGTTCGGGCCGACCCCTTCCAACGGTAAATCGGTGGAAAGGGTCGGTCCTCCCCCGGGAACCAAGCGCGTCAGGCCCCGACCTTACGCAGCAAGCCCTCCTGCACCGCACTGGCGATCTGCCGGCCCTCCCGGGTGAACATCCGACCGGTCGCCAACCCGCGCGCTCCGGACGCCGACGGGCTCCAGCAGTCGTAGAGGAACCACTCGTCGGCGCGGAACGACCGATGGAACCAGAGGGCGTGATCGAGACTTGCGCCCACCACCCCGCCGGGCCCCCACACCTCTCCGTGCACCGACAGCACCGAGTCCAGCAGGGTGAGGTCGGAGGCGTACGTCAGCGCACAGGCGTGCAGCAGCGGATCATCCGGGAGCTTGCCGTCGATCCGCATCCACACCCGCTGGTTCGGCTCGGCCGGCCGGTCACCAGGGCGCACCCAGCCGGGCTCGCCGATGTAGCGGACATCGATCGGCCGGGGAATCAGCGCCCAGATGCCCAGCCGTTCCGGGTAGCGGGCGAGCCGATCTCTCATCGTCGGTACCTCGTCCGGGCTGGGCACGTCCGGCGGGGAAGGCGCGTGGTGGTCCAGCCCTTCCTCCTGACGTTGGAAAGACGCCGACATGAAGAAGATCGGTTTGTCGTGTTGAAGCGCCACTGACCGGCGGACGGAGAAGGAACGACCGTCACGGACGCACTCGACCTGATAGTCGATGGGCTCACTCGGATCACCCGGTCGCACGAAGTAGCCGTGCAGGGAGTGCACTGAACGCTCCGGATCGACCGTCCGCCCGGCGGCGACCAACGCCTGACCGGCGACCTGCCCCCCGTACACCCGCTGCGGACCGACCTGCGGACTCATCCCCCGGAAGGTTCGCTCGCCGGTCGGGCTGAGGTCCAGCACCTCCAGCAGCTGATCGACCGCGGCCTGACCGCCCACCGCACCGGACTCGCTCACCGGACCCCCCGTCGCGACCACGGGAATCGCCGGCCCGGCTCGCTCCGCACGCTCACTGGAGCGCCCGGGCCGCGGCGAGGTCGACCAGCGACCCGAGCTGGTGCACCCGCAGGGTGTTGGTCGAACCGGGGGTTCCGGGTGGGCTACCGGCGACGATCACGACGTACTCGCCGGGGTTGGCCAGACCGAGGCCGAGCAGCGCCTCGTCAACCTGCCGGAACATGGCGTCGGTGTGCTCAACGAAGGGCATCAGGAACGTCTGTACGCCCCAGGAGAGGGCGAGCTGGTCGCGCACCTCTGGCACCGGGGTGAACGCGAGCAACGGCAGGTCGCAGTGCAGCCGGGAGAGTCGCCGGACGGTGTCGCCGGTCTGCGAGAACGCCACCAGAGCCTTGGCGTCGATCGCCCGGGCGATCGACGACGCGGCGATGGTGAGCGCACCCCCATGGGTACGCGGATCGTGCTGGAGCCGAGGCACCGAGATCGAGCCCGCCTCCGTCGTCGCCACGATCTTGGCCATGGTGCTCACGGTGAGCACCGGGTACTTTCCGACGCTGGTCTCACCGGAGAGCATCACCGCGTCCGCACCATCCAGCACGGCGTTGGCCACGTCGGAGGCCTCGGCACGGGTGGGCCGGGAGTTCTCAATCATGGAGTCAAGCATCTGGGTGGCGACGATCACCGGCTTGGCGTTCTCCCGGCAGAGCTGCACCGCGCGTTTCTGGACCAGGGGCACCTGGTCCAGCGGCATCTCCACGCCGAGGTCGCCCCGGGCCACCATGATCCCGTCGAAGGCCAGGACGATCGCCCCGAGCTGCTCCACTGCCTCCGGCTTCTCCACCTTGGCCAGCACCGGCCGGTGCACACCCTCCTCGGCCATGATGGCGTGGACCAGCTTGATGTCGTCGGCGGAGCGGACGAAGGAGAGCGCCACCAGGTCGACGCCGAGGCCGAGGGCGAACCGCAGGTCCGCGGTGTCCTTCTCCGAGAGCGCGGGGACGCTTACCGCCACGTTCGGCAGCGACACGCCCTTGTTGTTGGAGACCGGCCCGCCCTCGGTGACCAGGCAACGGATGTCGTTGCCGGTGACGTCGGTGACCTCGACCGCGACCCGGCCGTCGTCGATCAGCAGCCGGTCGCCGGGCTTCACCTCCTCGGGAAGTTTCCGGTAGGTGCAGGCGACCCGGTCCCGGGTGCCGGGAATGTCGTCACTGGTGATGACCACCGAGTCACCTGTGCGCCACTCGTGCGGCCCGTCGGCGAACCGGCCCAGCCGGATCTTGGGGCCCTGGAGATCGGCGAGAACCGCGACCGGCCTCCCCGCCGCCTCGGCCGCCTCCCGAACCAACCGGCAAACCGCCTCGTGATCGGCGTGGCTGCCGTGGCTGAAGTTGAGCCTCGCCACATCCATTCCGGCCTCAACAAGGCCACGAATACGCTCCGGCGAGGAGACGGCGGGGCCAAGTGTGCAGACAA
Organism: Salinispora goodfellowii; assembly: GCF_059570675.1. Lineage (NCBI taxonomy): Bacteria > Bacillati > Actinomycetota > Actinomycetes > Micromonosporales > Micromonosporaceae > Salinispora > Salinispora goodfellowii. The sequence goes on from NZ_JCANTD010000004.1 coordinate 43,491, forward strand.
TCTTTGCGCGGCGTGTCACGCCCATCAGGCAATCTCTCCTCCGGGCCGGTCCGCGGGCCGACCCCTTTCGCAATGCGAACACGTTCTCCGACGTTGCGCGGCTGCACGGCCGGCAGTGGATAACCGCCGGGAACGTCGTGGGGGGGCGGGCGTCGGCGACCGCGCGCCCCGAGATCGTACCGCCCACGGTAAGCCCGACCGAAAGGCATGGGTGAACAGCGCAGAGACATTCGACCCCAGTCGCTGATTCTTCTGCTCCCCGCCCACTGCGAACGGGGAAAACGCACACCTCGGGAGAGCCGAAGCGGCTTGGCACGCGCGCGGGAGACAACGCGCGCCCGGGAAGCCGGACCAGCCGGCACAGCCCGGTGGGGCGGTCGGCGTGCCGACCGCCCCACCGGGAAACGTTCCTAGACGGCCCAGCAGTTGGGGCGAGTCGACTGGTCGCGCAGCGCCTGCCGAATCACCGTGTAGGTGGTCCCGTCCAGCGCCAGGCCGAGGTGCCCGACCAGCCGCAGCGGACACCAGGACTGGATCAGTACGTTGTTCGCCCCGTCAGCCAGCGCGGCGTTGCCCACCGGCCGCACCAACTCGTCCTGCCACGTACGGATCGTGGTGTAGCTGACTGAACCGGGGGTGTCGTCGCCCGCGTTGAGGTCGGCGAGGAAGTCCGAACCGATCGTCATCTGCTGACAGGCCACCACTCCGGCGCAGTTGCCGAGCCCGAGGAAGGCGACGATGTTGGCCACGTACGTCCCGTAGTGCGGGCTGCCGAGGCTGACGTATCGGCCGACGGCTCCGGTGCCGCCGAGCCGCTTCAGGTAGTAGCGGGCCACGATGCCACCCTCGGAGTGCCCCACCAGATCCACCCGGCTGGCACCGGTGGTGGCGCGAACCTGATCGACGTAGTCGGCGAAGTCACGGGCCGAGGTCGGGATGTCGCCGAAGCCCAGCCCCGGCAATTCATAGATGAAGGGGCGGAACCCGTCGGCGCCCAGACGCGCGGCGAGCGGTTCATATGCGAAGGCGAAACCGCTCAACCCGCCAACGATGATCACCGGGTTGTCAGTCGCCGCGGCCGGGCCGGCTGCGGCGGCACCGGAACTGCTCGCCGGTGCGTCGGTGGATGTTTGCTCCGCCGCAACACCGGCGGGTGCCGCACTGGCGGCGCCCTGGGGGACGGCGGGTGCTGCGCTGGCGGCGATGCCCGGGACGGTGAGCGTGGCACCGAGCGCGAACGCGAGCACGATGGCGGTCTTTCGAAGCAGCATGGCTGCACCTCCATGAGGGTGGCGGGTGCGGTGCGAGTCCGATCGACCGGTGCGAACGATGATGCGGCCAGGAATTCTTATTCGTCAATGCCTAGCTACCTCCCAGTAACCTGTTGTTCCACCCACGGCACACTCCGGCTATCCGAACAAAAGCCGCATCTGGGAATATGGGTCGCGAAATCCCTACGCCACGACGCAGTCCCAACCCCATCAGGAAAGAGTTGCTATACCTAGACCTGTAGTCGAAGTGCTATTTTCCAGAGCATGACTACAGTCGAACGGTCGGAGGCTGTCGAGGCGCCCCGAAATCCCGACGATCATCTGGTCCTCGACGTTCGAGACCTACGCATGCGCTACGGCACCGTCGACGTACTGAACGGCATCGACCTCACCGCCCAGCGAGGGGAGGTGATCGCGCTGCTCGGGCCGAACGGCGCCGGCAAGACCACCACCATCGAGATCCTTGAGGGGTTCCGGCTACCCTCAGCCGGCTCGATCCGGGTGCTCGGCGTTGACCCCGCCCACGGGGACGAGCGGTGGCGCGCCCAGATCGGCGTGGTGCTCCAGTCCTGGCGTGACCACGGCCGGTGGCGGGTCCGGGACCTCCTCTCCCACCTCGGCTACTACTACGCGCCATACGCGACCGACCTGATCCAACGCCCATGGCCGGTGGACGACCTGCTGGCGGCCGTCGGGCTGACCGCACACGCCAACGCTCGGGTGTCCCGGCTCTCCGGCGGGCAACGGCGGCGGCTCGACGTGGCGGTCGGCATCGTGGGCCGGCCAGAGCTGCTCTTCCTGGACGAGCCGACGGTCGGCCTCGACCCGGCGGCCCGACGCGAATTCCACGAGCTCGTGCACCGCCTCGCCGACCTGGACCACACCACCGTCCTGCTGACCACCCACGATCTGGCCGAGGCGGAGAAGCTCGCCGACCTGATCATCATCCTGGCCAACGGCCGGATCATCGCCCGGGGCTCGCCGGACCAGCTCTCCCGCCGACTGACGACCAATGCGGAGATCCGCTGGACCTGCGACGGCCAACGTCACGTACACGCCACCATGGACGCCACCGGCTTCCTGCGCGAACTGCTCCGGGAACACGGCGACCAGGTGCAGGAACTGGAGGTACGCCGGGCCAACCTGGAGGACGCGTACCTGGCCCTGGTGCACGAGGAGGAGACCGGAATCCGTACCGGCTGGGCCGAACGGGTGTGGCAGCAGCAGGAGGGGACCCGATGAACCCGAATACCATCGCACTCCGGGCCGGCCTGCGGCGCGGCGTGATCGAGTTGCGCAGCACCTTCACCAACGGCCAGGACCTGTGGAACTACTTCTTCCCCACGGTGGTGCTGCTGGTCGCCGTCTTCTTCATGCGGGGGGCGACCGTACCCGGCACCGACTTCTCCCTCGGTGCGCGGACCCTGCCCAGCGCGCTCGGCATGGGCCTACTCTTCGGCGGGCTGCTCGGGTTGGCCCAGCACCTCGTCGTGGACCGGGAGGACGGCACCCTGCTGCGGGCCAAGGCCATCCCGAACGGGATGCTCGGCTACCTGGTCGGCAAGCTGGTGCTGGTCTCCTCGGTCGCGATGATCGGCCTGGTCGTCCAACTGACCCCCGGGATGTTCTTCCTGGACGGGCTCCGGCTGGGCGAGCCCAGTGCCTGGCTCACCCTGGCCTGGGTGGTGCCGCTCGGGCTGGTGGCGACGCTCCCGCTGGGCGCGATGATCGGTTCTCTGATCGAGAACCCCCGCAACATGGGGCTGGTGGTGCTGCCGGTTATGGGTCTCATCGCCGTCTCCGGCATCTTCTACCCGATCAGCGGCCTGCCCGGCTGGCTCCAGGGCGCCGCCCAGGTGTTCCCGCTCTACTGGCTAGGCTTGGGCATGCGCTCCGCGCTGCTTCCGGCTGACCTGGCGGCGGTCGAGATCGGCGGATCCTGGCGCCATCTGGAGATGGTTGCGGTCCTCGGGGCGTGGGCGGCGCTCGGACTGTTGCTGGCGCCGGTGCTGCTGCGGCGGATGGCCCGCCGGGAGTCCGGCTCGCGAGTCGCGGCCCGACGGGAGCAGGCCATGCAGCGGGTCGGATGAGAGGGCATCGATGAGCGAGACCGTGCACAACCGGATCGCGGTGCTGCGCGCCGAACGGGGCATCTCCCGGCGGCAGCTCGCCGACGCGCTCGGAGTGCACTACCAGACCATCGGCTACCTGGAGCGGGGGGAGTTTCGGCCCAGCCTGCACCTGGCGCTACGGATCGCCGCCTACTTCGAGGTGCCGGTCGAGGTGGTCTTCTCGATCGAACCGTTTCCCCGCATCGGCGATGCCGCCGTCGGGAACCGTCGCCCAGCATGAACCAGAGGCGGCGGCCAGCACCGCCGCCGTCCGCACCTGCCCCCACGGCCGGCCGGCAGTCCACCAGGGACCGCCGGCCGCCGGGCTGCGTCAGCCGAACGCCAGGCCCGGGTCAGCCGGTGACGGCGTTCAGCGCCGGCAGGTAGCCGTCGCGATAGCCCTTGTTGTTGGGGTGATACGCCTCGATCCTGGTGACATCGTTGATCCAGGGCTCGTCGCCGCAGACGCCGTGGCCGGCGAAGTAGGAACGAGGGTCGGCGAAGGTGGCACCGGCCGCGGCGGCGCGGCCGGCGGTGATGCTGGTGAGGAGGTCAGCGGCCTCGTTGAGCTGCTGCCGCTTGGTGACGCTCATCCCGAACAGGCCACACCAGCCGGTCTCGAAGAGGCGCGGGTAGCCGAGCACGATCAGCCGGGCGTTCGGCGCCCGGTCCCGGATCGCCGCGTAGGTGGCGTCCAGCCGGCCAGGCAAGGTGGTCTGGGCGAAGTCCCGGGCCTCATCAATGGCCTCCGTGCAGGCCGAGGTGCTGCTGAACCGACAGGTGAGCAGCACGCTCGCGAAGCCGGCGTCATTACCACCGATGGTGACGGTGACCATCGTGGTGCTCGCGCTGAGCGAGTCGACCTGGCTGTTGATGACATCGGCGGTGACCGCGCCACCACAGGCCGGGAACTGGAAGCTGGTCACCGCATTCGCCGCAGCCCAACGCGGGGCGTAGGACTTCTGACTGCGCAGGCAGCTGGACCCGTCATACGGGCCGGCACCGACGCCGCTGGAGTACGAGTCGCCGAGCGCGACGTAGTTGATGGTCGCGGCCTGCGCGGCGCTGGGAGCCAGCACTGCGCCGACGACGGCGACGCAGAGGGCGACCAGCGCCGCCAGGGCGCGAGCGGGTGTACCGAAGCAATCCACCAAAGTGAATACGTTGCACCACCGGCCGCCCCCAGCCCCGGCCGCCCCTCAGCCGGCCAGCGGGCGAGCGTCCGATCCCACCGGCGCCGACAGCGAACCCCGCCCGTCCAGGTACGAATGGATGGCGGCAGCGGCGGCCCGACCCTCGGCGATCGCCCACACGATCAGCGACGCGCCCCGGTGCATGTCCCCGGCGACGAAGACGCCGTCCACATCGGTCTGCCAGTCCGCACGGGCCGCTACCGCGCCCCGTTCGTTGCGGGACACCCCGAGCTGCTCAAGCAGCGGCTGCGGCTCGGTGCCGTCGAAACCGATCGCCAGCAGTACCAGGTCGGCCGGTAGCTCCCGTTCAGTGCCCGGCACCGGGGTGACGCTCCGCCGGCCAGCGCTCTTCTCCACCGTCACCTCGGCAATCCGGACCGCCCGCACCGCCCCCCTGCCGTCGTCCACGAACTCCTGCACGGCGACGGCGAAGACCCGCTCCCCGCCCTCCTCGTGCGCCGGGTACTCGCGCAGAATCCACGGCCAGGTCGGCCACGGATCCCGCGCCTCGTCCCGCTGCCGGGACGGCTGCGGGTAGAGGTCGAGCTGGTACACCGCGGCGGCGCCCTGCCGGTGGGCGACGCCGAGGCAGTCCGCGCCGGTGTCTCCGCCACCGATGATGACCAGGTTCCGGCCAGCCGCGTCGATCGGCGTGCCATCCGGCAGCACCGCGGTGGCCGGCGGGTTAGCCCCCGCGGCGGCGACCACCCGGTTGGCCGCGACGAGGTGCCCCATCGCCTGGTGCACCCCGCGCAGCGAACGCCCAGGGGTCGCCGGGGTGTCCCGGCTGGCCAGGGCGCCACAGGCCAGCAGCACCGCGTCGTGCTCGGCCCGCAGCTGCTCGGCGGTCACGTCGACACCGACCTCCACCCCGGTCCGGAAGCGCACCCCCTCGGCGGCGAGCTGCGCCAGCCGCCGGTCGATGTGATGCTTCTCCAGCTTGAAGTCCGGGATGCCGTACCGCAGCAGGCCGCCGAGGGCGTCGTCCCGCTCGTACACGGTGACCGCATGCCCGGCCCGGGCCAGCTGCTGCGCGGCGGCGAGCCCGGCGGGCCCGGAGCCGACCACCGCCACCGAACGGCCACTGGCCGGCGGCACCGGCCAGGGCCGCAGCCCGCCACGGGCCACGGCGGCGTCGGCGATCTCCACCTCGACCTGTTTGATCGTGACCGGCTGCTGGCCGCCGAGGCCAAGTACGCAGGCCGCCTCGCAGGGTGCCGGGCAGAGCCGACCGGTGAACTCCGGAAAGTTGTTGGTGGCGTGCAGCGTCTCCACCGCGGCGTCCCAACTACCGGTGCGGACCAGGTCATTCCAGTCCGGGATGCGATTGCCCAGCGGGCAGCCGTCGTGGCAGAACGGAATGCCACAGTCCATGCAGCGGGTGGCCTGCTCCCGGATCAGCTCTTCACCCGCCGGTGGGTAGACCTCCCGCCAGTCCATGATCCGCACCGGCACGGGCCGGCGGGCGGGAAGCTGCCGGTCGTAGCGCAGGAAACCAAACGAATCAGGCACGAGCTACCTCCTGGACGGCCACCCGCGCGACGGGCGACACCGGCGTGGACGGTGCGGCCGACGCGGGCTGCGCTGCCGGCGCCGCCAAGGCACTCATCACCGCGTCGTCCACGTCGTAGCCGGCGGCTTCGGCGGCCCGCATGATCTCCAGCACCCGGCGGTAGTCCCGGGGCACCACGGCGGTGAACTCCGCCACCGCCTCCGACCAGCGCTTGAGCAAATCCTCGGCGACCGCGGAGTCGGTCTCGATGTAGTGCCGCTGGACCAGGTCATAGAGGGTTGCCTGCTCCTGCTCGCTGAGCGGCGTCAGGTCCACCAGCTCCGTGTTGACCCGCCGACTATCCAGCCGCCACACGAACGCGGTCCCACCGGACATCCCGGCCGCGAAGTTCCGCCCCGTCGGCCCCAACACCACGACGGTACCGCCGGTCATGTACTCGCAGCCGTGGTCACCGACACCCTCGACGACAGCAGCCGCCCCGGAGTTGCGTACCGCGAACCGCTCCCCCGCCCGACCGCGGAGGAAGACCTCGCCTGCCGTGGCGCCGTAGAGGATGGTGTTGCCGGCGATGATCTGGTCCTCCGCCCGCCGGCCCGGCATGGCCTCCGCGTTGACAAAGGGCGCGGCCCGGTCCGGGCGGAGCACCAGCCGCCCACCGGAGAGGCCCTTGCCGACGTAGTCGTTGGCGTCGCCGTGCAGGCGCAGGGTGACCCCGGACGGTAGGAACGCACCGAACGACTGCCCGACGGTGCCGTGCAGGTCGAACTCGATCGTGTCGGTGGGCAAGCCGGCCCCGCCGTGATGCCGGACCACCTCGCCACCGAGCATCGCGCCGACGCTGCGGTGCTCGTTCCGCACCGGCACCCGCGTCCGCACCCGGGTGCCGGAGCGCAGCGCCGGCTCGGCGAGCGCGATCAGCTCGTTGTCCAACGCCAGCCCGAGACCGTGGTCCTGGGCGCGGACACCCCGTCGAGCGGTCTCCTCGGGTAGCTCCGGCAGGCGCAGGACGGGGCTCAGGTCGATACCGGTCGCCTTCCAATGATCAACTGCGGGGGCGACATCGAGCAGTTCGGTCCGGCCGATCGCCTCGTCGATCGAGCGCAGGCCCAGCTCGGCGAGGTACCCACGGACCTCCTCGGCGAGGAAGAGGAAGAAGTTCTCCACGAACTCCGGCTGACCGGTGAACCGCTCACGCAACACCGGGTTCTGGGTGGCGATGCCGACCGGGCAGGTGTCCAGATGACAGACGCGCATCATCACGCAGCCCTCGACGATCAGCGGGGCAGTGGCGAAGCCGAACTCCTCCGCCCCGAGCAGGGCCGCGACCAGCACGTCCCGACCGGTCTTGAGCTGGCCGTCGACCTGCACGGTAACCCGGTCGCGGAGCTTGTTGAGCAGCAGCGTCTGCTGCGCCTCGGCCAGGCCCAGCTCCCACGGGGTACCCGCGTGCTTGAGCGAGTTCAGCGGGGACGCACCGGTGCCGCCGTCGTGCCCGGAGATGAGGATGACGTCGGCCTTCAGTTTCGCCACACCCGCCGCGACCGTACCCACCCCGACCTCACTGACCAGCTTGACGTGCACCCGCGCCGCCGGGTTGACGCACTTGAGGTCGTGCACGAGCTGGGCCAGGTCCTCGATGGAGTAGATGTCGTGGTGTGGTGGCGGAGAGATCAGGCCGACTCCCGGGGTCGCGTGGCGGGTCCGGGCGATCCACGGCCAGACCTTGTTGCCGGGAAGTTGGCCACCCTCGCCGGGCTTGGCGCCCTGCGCCATCTTGATCTGCAGGTCATCGGCGTTCACCAGGTACTCGGTGGTGACCCCGAACCGACCGCTGGCGATCTGCTTGACGGCGGAGCGGCGGGCCGGATCGTATAGTCGCTCGACATCTTCACCGCCCTCGCCGGTGTTGGACTTGCCGCCGAGCCGATTCATCGCGATCGCGAGGGTTTCGTGCGCCTCCACCGAGATCGATCCGTAGGACATGGCGCCGGTGGCGAAGCGCCGAACGATCTCGCTGGCCGGCTCGACCTCCTCGATCGGCACCGGCGGGCGCACTCCGGTACGGAGCGTGAACCGGCCCCGCAGCGCACCCCCCTGGGCTGCCAGCGCGTCAACCTTCGAGGTGTATTCCCGGAACACGTCGTACTGCCGGCTGCGGGTGGCGTGCTGGAGCAGGAAGACGGTCTCCGGGTTGAACAGGTGCAGTTCACCCTCACGCCGCCACTGGTACTCGCCGCCGACATCCAGCCGGTCGGTCGTCGCCGTCCCCGGCTCCGGCCAGGCATGGGCGTGTCGAGCGGCAACCTCAACGTGGATCCCGTCCAGGTCAACCCCGCCGATCTTGCCGGGAGTGCCCCGGAAGTACCGCTCGATCAGCTGGCTGTCCAGCCCAACCGCCTCGAAGACCTGGGCGCCGCAGTACGACGACACGGTCGAGATGCCCATCTTGGACATGATCTTCAGAACGCCCTTGCCGAGCGCCTTGACGTAGTTGCGAACCGCGGTGCCCGGCTCGACGCCGACCAGCGCCCCAGTCGAGATCATGTCCTCCACCGACTCGAACGCCAGGTACGGGTTGACCGCCGCCGCGCCGTACCCGACCAGCACGGCCGCGTGGTGCACCTCCCGGCAGTCGCCGGACTCCACGATCAGCTCCACCTGGGTCCGGGTCTGCTCCCGAACCAGATGCTGGTGCACCGCCGCGGTGAGCAGCAACGACGGGATCGGGGCGAGGTTCGCGTTGGAGTCCCGGTCGGAGAGGACGAGGATGCGCACGCCGTCCTCGATGGCCTCGGAGACGTGCCGACAGATCTCGGTCAGCCGCGCCCGGATGCCCGCGCCGCCCTCCCGGATCCGGTACAGGCCGGAGACCCGGACCGCCTTGAATCCGGGGAGGTTCCCGTCCTCGTCGACGGAGAGGATCTTCGCGAGCTCGTCGTTGTCGATCACCGGATAGGGAAGCACGAGCTGCCGGCAGCTCGCCGGCCCCGGCTCGAGCAGGTTGCCCTCCGGCCCGATCGTGGACTGGAGACTGGTCACCAGCTCCTCCCGGATGGCGTCCAGCGGCGGGTTCGTGACCTGGGCGAAGAGCTGGTGGAAGTAGTCGTAGAGCAGCCGGGGTCGGGTGGACAGCGGGGAGATCGGGGTGTCCGTTCCCATCGAGCCGATCGGCTCGGCACCGACCCGCGCCATCGGCGCGAGGAGAATCTTCAGCTCCTCGTCGGTGTAGCCGAACGCCTGTTGCCGGCGACGAACCGAGTCGTGGGTGTAGACGATGTGCTCCCGGGCCGGCAGGTCGGTCAGCTCGATCAGGCCGGCGTGGAGCCACTCCTCGTACGGCTGGGCCGCCGCCAGCTCGGCCTTGATCTCGTCGTCGTGCACGATCCGACCGCCCACGGTGTCCACCAGGAACATCCGACCGGGCTGCAGGCGTCCCTTGGCGACCACGGTGGCCGGATCCAGGTCCAGCACGCCCGCCTCGCTGCCGAGCACGACCAGCCCGTCTGAGGTCTGCCACCAGCGGCCGGGACGGAGGCCGTTGCGGTCCAGCACCGCCCCGACGATCTCGCCGTCGGTGAACGCCACCGACGCCGGCCCGTCCCAGGGCTCCATCAGGCTGGCGTGGAACCGGTAGAAGGCCCGCTGGTCGGCGGGCATGTCCGGGTCGTTCTCCCAGGCCTCCGGAATCATCATCAACACCGCGTGCGGCAGGCTTCGTCCCGCCAGGTGCAGCAGCTCCAGGACCTCGTCAAAGTTGGCCGAGTCGGACGCACCCGGCGTGCAGACCGGGAAGATCCGACGAATGTTGCCGGGTAGCGCCGCACCGGCTCCACCGGCGAGCATCGACTCTCTCGCCTGCATCCAATTCCGGTTGCCCCGAATGGTGTTGATCTCGCCGTTGTGGGCGATGAACCGGAACGGGTGCGCCAGGGGCCAGGACGGGAAGGTGTTCGTGGAGAAGCGGGAGTGCACCAGCGCGATGGCGCTGCACATCCGCTCGTCGGTCAGCTCCGGGTAGAACTCCGGCAGCTGGTCCGGGGTGAGCATGCCCTTCCAGACCATCGTGCGGCCGGAGAGCGACGGAAAGTATGCCGGCACGCCGCGCTCCGCCGACTCCCGCTCGGCCTGCCTGCGGACGCAGTACGCCACCCGCTCCAGCTCGATCCCGGTCAACCGGGAACCAGCTGGGCCCATCGCCGAGTCGGTGAGCCGGTGTGCGGTGACGAAGAGCTGCCGGACCCGGGGCAGCGCCGCGAGCGCCGTCGCGCCCAGGCCCGCCGGATCCACCGGCACGTCCCGCCACCCCAGCAGGTCGGCGCCCTCAACCAACGCGTACTTCTCCACCACCCGGCGGGCCCGCAGCTCGGCCTCGTCGTCGTCGGGCAGGAAGACCAGGCCGGTCGCGTACTCGCCGACCGGGGGCAGCGGGAAGTCCACCACCGCGCGCAGCAGCGCGTCCGGCACCTGGATCAGGATGCCCGCGCCGTCGCCGGTGTTCGGCTCCGCACCCCGGGCGCCCCGATGGTCCAGCCGGCGCAGCGCGGCGAGCCCATTCGCCACCACCTCGTGCGACCGCCGGCCGCGCAGGTCCGCCACGAACGCCACCCCGCACGCGTCGCGTTCGTACGCGGGGTCGTACAGCCCGGCGGTGGACTCGTTCGGGCCGGCGTGCGGGACCTGCTGCGGGATGCGGTGCGGGTACGAAGCGGCCACCCGGGCCTCCTGTCGTCACTCAGGCTGAATCTTGGTCGGGACGACGTCGGCCCTCAAGGGTCATTTGAGTCTACGTTAGGGGGGGCCGCACAAGGCCAGTGCAGATTGATCACACCTTCCAGAATGTGAGAAAGGTACTCCATCGCCGCATCACCCCTCGGCCGTCTTCCCGCCGATCCGGAGCTGGTCAGGACGGAGGATGCCACTGGTCGGCGGACGTGCCGGCGCTGCCCAGCAGCCGGGGGGTGAGGGCGCCGAGGACCGCGTCGCGGGCCCGAAGCGCAAGCCGGCCCCGGGCCTGGAGCACCGCCGACATCCGTCGGGTCTGCCGGACCGCCGCCGCCACCCGGGGCCGTCGGGTCCGGTCGTAGGCGACGACCGCGTCCGGCAGCCGGGACTCCCGGAGCAACGCGGCCAGGGTGGCGGCGTCCTCGAAGGCGAGGCAGGCCCCCTGCCCCAGGTGCGGGGGCATGCCGTGCGCGGCGTCACCGAGCAGCACCGCCCCGCCCGGACCGGTGGGGAAGCCGTACATGCGGGGCAGCGGGCGCAGTTCGCGGATCTCCCGCTGGACCAGGTCGGCCGGGTCGGTGGCGTCGAGCAGCTCGGCGATGGGTGCGGGCCAGCCGGCGTACCAGCGACGCAGCAGGGCGAGCTGGGTCTCCGGCGACTCCGGCCGGGGCGCACCGGCGGCGGTGGCCACCCAGTAGATCCCGCCGCGGCTGGAGGCCCCGGACGCGCCCCGTTCGCCCAGCGACACGTAGATGAAGCGGTACCCGGCGCCGAGGATCTCCCCGGTCGGCGGCAGGTCGGCGGGGAGTTGGGGCGCCCGGTACCACGGGATCACCGCCCGCCACGCGGCCGAGCCACAACTGACCACCGCCGCCTCCGGTGCGAGCTGCGCCCGGGCCACGCTGTCGAGGCCATCGGCGGCGACCACCAGGTCCGCCTCGTAGGTGTGCCGGCCGTCACCGACGGACGGGCGGGCGCCCGGCTCCGCCCGAACCGAACGGAGGGTCACACCGGTCCGCAACTCCACACCGTCACCCAGCCCGGCGATGAGCGCATCGTGCAGGTCCTCCTGGTGCACCACGACCGGGCTTCGGTCCGCCGGGACCGGACGGGGCCGCACCAACTGGTGGCCGTCGGGTCGGCGCACCCCACTGCTCGGCAGCGGAGTGGCGATCGCGTCGAGCCCGGCGCCGAGACCGAGGGCGCGCAGTGCGCGTACCCCGTTGGGCCAGAGCAGCACCGCGGTGGGTTCCGGACGGATCCGGTCGGCTCGCTCGACCAGCGTGACCTGCCAGCCGGAGCGCGCCAACGCGCCCGCGACCGCAAGGCCACCGACGCCGGCGCCGACCACGACCGCGCTACGCATGCGGCCCTCCTCGCTCAGCTGTCGCGCTGGTCGGCGGGCCGGGCGGCATCCGCCGGCGGGCCGCTGGGCGGATCGTCACCGGAGCCCCCGGTCTCCGGCCCCGGCGGCACCTCCCCCGTCTCCTGCCAGTGCCGGAACTGCTTCTCGTCAACCACCTGATAGCCCTCCGGCGTCGCCGGCTGGGCACTCGCCTCGCGAGCGGAGAGGTCGACCTGCGACACGTCCGACTCGGGGACGGACGCCGGCACCTCGCGGATCGGAATCAGGTACTCGCGCGGTCCGCGCACCCGCAGGAAGTAGATCAACGCACCGAGGAAGACCACCGCCGCGGTCCAGACGTTCAGCCGTACGCCGAGGATCGTGTTCGCCTCGTCGGTGCGGATCATCTCGATCCAGAACCGGCCGGCCGTGTAGCCCAGCACGTAGAGCGCGAAGGCCCGGCCGCGGCCCAGCTTCAGTCGGCGGTCGAGGAGGAGGACGAGGGCGACCACACCCAGGTTCCACAGCGCCTCATAGGCGAAGGTCGGATGGTAGAGCCCCGCCTCGAGGATGGGTGTCCCGGCGTCGTCACGCAGGGCCTGGCCCGTCTCCTGGTCCATCCGGTGGATCTCCAGGCCCCAGGGCAGCGTGGTACGCCCACCGTAGAGCTCGTTGTTGAACCAGTTGCCGAGCCGCCCAATCGCCTGGGCCAGCGGCAACCCCGGGGCGAGGGCATCCGCCACCACCACGAGCGGAATGCCGAGCTGACGGGCGGCATACCAGGCACCCAGCGCGCCACCGGCCACCGCGCCCCAGATACCGAGACCTCCCTCCCAGATGGCGAAGACCTTGAGTGGATCGCCACCGGTGCCGAAGTATTTCTCTGGTGAGGAGATCACGTGATAGATCCGGGCGCCGATGATGCCGGCCGGCACCGCCCACACGGCGATGTCGAGCACCGCCCCCGGCGCCACTCCGCGCTGGCGCAGCCGTCGCTCGGTGACCCAACAGGCCACCACGATGCCGAGGAGGATGCAAAGCGCGTATGCACGGATCGGCACCGGGCCCAGCTGCCACACCGCGGTGGTTGGACTGGGCAGGGCCGCCAAAGGGGTCTGCGAGGCGAGGGTCACGAGTGCACAGGCTACCGCCGTTCGGCCCCGCTGTGGCACCCCGGCCCACACGACCCGTGGCGCTCATCTCCGGAGGGCAGGGCCGGTGACCCCGGGGCGGGCGTCTCCGGAGTGCCGGGCCGGTGACCCCGGGGCGCTCGTCAGGAGGCCGGGGTCCGGACGCCCGCGGCGAGTTCGGTGCTCAGCTCACGCAAAGCGGTCAGCCCCGCCGGCAAACTCGCGGCATCGAGCAGGCAGCGAATCAGGGCACTGCCGACGATGACCCCATCGGCGAACCCGGCCGCCATACCGGCCTGTTCCCCGGTGCCGATCCCGAGGCCGACGCCGACCGGCAGGTCGGTAACCGCCCGGACCCGGGACACCAGCACTGGGGCCGCCGCCGAGGCCCGCTCACGGGCCCCGGTGACCCCCATGAGCGCGGTCGCGTACACGAATCCCCGGCAGTGCTCGACGGTCATCTGCAACCGGGCGTCAGTCGAGGAGGGCGAGACCAGGAAGGTCCGGTCCAGCCCGTACGCGTCGGAGGCGGCCAGCCACTCCTGCGCCTCGTCGGGAATCAGGTCGGGCGTGATCAGCCCGGTGCCGCCCGCCGCGGCGAGGTCCCGGGCGAAGGCGTCAACGCCGTACTGCTCGATCGGGTTCCAGTAGGTCATCGTCACCACGGGCGCGCCGGTGGCGGCGACCGCGTCGATGATGCGCAGCGTGTCGGCGACCCGGACGCCGCCGGCCAGGGCCATGTCACTGGCCCGTTGGATCACCGGACCGTCCATCACCGGGTCGGAGTATGGAATCTCCACCTCGATGACGTCCACGCCCGCTTCGACCATGGCGGTCATCGCGGCGATGCTGCCCTCGACGGTCGGGAACCCGGCGGGCATGCAGCCGACGAGGACGGCCCGGCCCTCGGCCCGAGCCCGGTCGTACGCAACCCCGATGCGACTCACGCTGTCACTCCTTGTCAAGGACGCCGAAGTACGCCCCGGCGGTGTGCACGTCCTTGTCACCACGGCCGGAGAGGTTGACCACCACGACCGGCTCCCGGCCCAGCTCGGCGGCGAGTTCCGGGGCGATCGCGACCGTACCGGCCAGCGCGTGGGAGCTCTCGATCGCGGGGATGATGCCCTCGGTACGGCAGAGCAACTCGAAGGCGGCCATCGCGTCGGCGTCGTTCACCGGCCGGTACGTTGCCCGGCCGGTGTCGTGTAGCCAGGCGTGCTCCGGCCCGACGCCCGGGTAGTCCAACCCGGCCGAGATCGAGTGCGACTCGACGGTCTGACCATCGGCGTCCTGCAGCACGTAGGTCCGGGTCCCGTGCAGCACGCCCGAGGAGCCACCGGTAATGCTGGCCGCGTGCCGGCCGGTCGCCGGCCCGTCCCCGCCGGCTTCGAAGCCGTACAGGCGCACACTCGGGTCGTCAACGAAGGCGTGGAAGACACCGAGTGCGTTGGAGCCGCCGCCGACGCAGGCGGTGACCGCGTCGGGCAGCGTACCGACCAGGTCAAGGCACTGCTGGCGGGCCTCGTCGCCGATACCTCGGACGAAATCGCGGACCAGGGCGGGGAAGGGGTGCGGGCCGGCCGCCGTACCGATGAGGTAGTGGGTGCTGTCGACGTTGGCAACCCAGTCCCGCATCGCCTCGTTCATCGCGTCCTTGAGGGTGCGGGACCCGGTGGTGACCGGCACCACGGTGGCGCCCAGCATCCGCATGCGCGCCACGTTCAGCGCCTGCCGTTGGGTGTCCACCGCACCCATGTAGACCACACACTCGAGATCGAACAGGGCGGCCGCGGTGGCGGTGGCCACCCCGTGCTGACCGGCCCCGGTCTCGGCGATGACGCGCCGCTTGCCCATCCGCTTCGTCAGCAGCGCCTGGCCGAGCACGTTGCGCACCTTGTGCGCCCCGGTGTGGTTGAGGTCCTCCCGCTTCAACAGCACCTGTGCGCCGATCTTGGCGGAGAGACGCCGGGCGGGGTAGAGCAACGAGGGGGTGCCGGCGTAGTCGCGGAGCAGGGCGGCGAACTCGGTCTGGAATGACTCGTCCCCGATCGCGGTACGCCAGGCGTCGTCGAGCTCGTCCAAGGCGGCCACCAGGGCCTCGGGGACGAACCGGCCGCCGAACCGGCCGAAGTGGCCGGCGGCGTCCGGGTATCGGACGGTCGCGGCGGGCGTGTCGACGCTCATCGCGGCTCCCTTCGTTCTGACCAGAGCGCGCTCAGCGCACCGGACGGGGTGTTGCCGGGTGGTTACCGGCGTTGACCAGTTCGGCCACCGCCTCCCGGGGGCTCTTCTGGGTAACCAGGCCCTCACCGACCAAGACCGCGTCGGCACCGGCCGACGCGTATCGGATGAGATCGTGCGGCCCGCGCACCCCCGACTCAGCGATCTTGACAACGCTACTGGGCAGGCCCGGCGCGATCCGCTCGAAAACCGACCGGTCGACCTCCAGCGTACGCAGGTCGCGCGCGTTCACTCCGATCACCTGGGCGCCGGCCTCCAACGCCCGGTCCGCCTCCTCCTCGTCGTGCACCTCGACCAGGGCGGTCATGCCCAGCGACTCGATCCGCTCCAGCAGGCCGACCAGCACCTTCTGCTCCAACGCCGCCACGATCAGCAGCACCAGGTCGGCGCCGTGCGCCCGCGCCTCATGCACCTGGTAGCTGGAGACCACGAAGTCCTTCCGCAGCACCGGAACATCAACCGCGGCCCGGACGGCGGCAAGGTCATCCAGCGAACCACCGAACCAGCGCCCCTCGGTGAGCACACTGATCGCCCGGGCACCACCGCCGGCGTACTCGCTGGCCAGGTCGGACGGGTCAGCGATCTCCGCCAGCCGTCCCCTGGACGGCGAGGAACGCTTCACCTCGGCGACCACCGCCACGCCGGGCCGACGCAGGGCCGCGTACGCATCCAGCGGCGGCGGGGCGCCGGCGGCCAGTTCTCGAATGCGCTCCAGCGGGACCTGGTCCTGCCGCCGAGCCACGTCCTCGCGTACTCCGGCCAGAATCTCATCGAGCACGCTGGGCTTCGCCGAACCGGCGTCGCTCCCTCCCGCGTGCGCATGCTCCGCAGTCACCAACGCTCCCCTCTCCGGGCGTCATGGACCGATGCTAGGCGGCGTAACCGATGCCGACCGCCGGGGGTATGGCGCTCCTCACGAATCGGCTTGCGGCATAATGCCCAACCTCCAGTGAGGGCGAGCTCACCCACAGCCATCACCTCCCGGGTCGTCGGTCGGGGCCGACGACCGTCGACCACCGCCATCCTGGGTATTGATGTGATGCTATCCGGCGGGCGAACCGCCGGCCGGAGGCCCGGGGGCAGGGCTGTGAGCAAGCTCAAGGCCAGCGAACTCTTCCCAGGCCAGCACCGCGGAGTCAGAGTTGACACGGCGGACACCCCGACGAAACGTGAATCGATGAACACTCCCCTCGGGCAAACTCGGTTCGGTATCCGCCCGCGCCACCCAACGATCTCCGGGATTGATCATGAGCACTGAGAGCATCGGCCTCACCACCATCTCCCGTACGGTCGCCTCGCTCGCCGTCGGCGTGGTGCACACGCTCGAACGCGCCGTGGTCGGCGAGGCGCAGACACGCACCGCACGGGGCAACGCGTGGGAAGCCGTCTGCGCCGACCAGGCCCGCGCCGACCAGCGGGCCGAATTGGACCGGATCGTCGCCGAGTTCACCACGAACCGCGACCCACGGCCGATGGGCTGAGTCGGCAGGGCAGCCGGACCCGGCGGCGGGCGGCGTCAGTCGTCCGTCGGATCCGCACCCCGATCCAACGCGTCCCACGTGTCCCTGGTGCTCCGGCCCGGCACCGGGCCGGTCGCCGCCCCCGCCGACCGCTCGTATCGAGCACCCATCACCGACCACCGGTCCCCCCGGACCGCGGTCAGCACGCCGGCGGCCGCGGCGCACCCGCCACCGAGCAGACAGAGCAGCGGCCACTGCCGACTGATCTCGCCGCTGAACCCCGCGACCAGGCCATACCCACCACCGGCGGCCACCGCCACCCCGAGCCCGGTCAACGCACCGCCGAGGAGCCGCCGTACCCGCCCCCGGGTGGCCAGCACCGCACCCCACCCGGCGAGGGTGACCAGAGCCAGTGCGGGCAGCCAGGGCAGCAACTGCACGCCGGTGCGGACGACCCGAACCGGCGGCAACGGGGCCGGACGCGGCGCCGGCTCGACCACCCAGGCCCGGCTCACCGCCCAGATCGAGAGGCCGGCTCCGGCCACCCCGAGGAGCACCGCGTAGAGCAGTTCCCGCCGGCCGGCCCGGGACCGCACCGGACCGGCCTCGTCCTCGGCGCGCACCGGACCGGCCTCGTCCTCGCCGCGCCCCGGACCGGCCTCGTCCTCGGCGCTCACCGGACCGGCCTCGTCCTCGGCGCTCACCGAGCCGCACGCAGGGTCTCGGCCGCGGCGATGGCGGCCAGCACGGCGGCCGCCTTGTTCCGCGTCTCCTGCTCCTCGGCGGCCGGGTCCGAGTCCGCCACCACGCCCGCGCCGGCCTGCACATGGGCACGCCCACGGTGGATCAGCGCGGTACGGATCGCGATCGCCATGTCGAGGTCACCGCCGAAGCCGAAGTAGCCGACGGTGCCGCCGTAGAGCCCACGCCGTACCGGCTCCAACTCCTCGATCAACTCCATCGCCCGCACCTTGGGGGCACCGGAGAGAGTGCCCGCCGGGAAGGTAGCGACGAGCGCGTCGAAGGCGGTGCGGTCCTCGGCGAGTACACCGACCACAGTGGAGACAATGTGCATCACATGGCTGTACCGCTCGATCGTGGCGAACTCGGGTACCTCGACCGTGCCGGGTCGGCAGACCCGGCCCAGGTCGTTGCGGCCCAGATCCACCAGCATCACATGCTCCGAGCGCTCCTTGGGGTCGGCGAGGAGCTCGGCGGCGAGCTGGGCGTCGGCCTCCGGCGAGCTGCCGCGCGGCCGGGTGCCGGCGATCGGATGCAACAGGGCGCGCCGCTCTCCGTCCACCTCGGTGGCCACCTTCAGGTGGGCCTCGGGAGACGAGCCGACGATGTCGAAGCCGTCAAAGCGCAGCAGGTACATGTACGGGCTGGGGTTGGTGGTCCGCAGCACCCGGTACACGTCGAGCGGGTCGGCGTCGGTCGCCCGTTCAAAGCGCTGCGACAACACGATCTGGAAGCACTCGCCGGCGCTGATCGCCTCCTTTGCCGCCAGCACCGCCTTCTGGTAACCGCCGTTGGGCGTACGGCAGCGCACGTCCCCCACGGGCGCTGCGCCAACGGTGGCGGCCATCGGCGGAATCGGCCGGGACAGCGCGGCGGTCATCGCGTCCAGCCGCCCGACGGCGTGGTGGTACGCGGCGGCTACCGCCGCCGCCCGATCCGGTGCCTGAGGCGGCGGCAGGACGGCGTTGGCCACCAGAAGCGCCGAGCCGTCGTAGTGGTCGAGCACCACCAGATCAGTGGCGAGCATCATTCCCAGCGCGGGCAGGCCGAGGTCGTCCTCGGTGCGCTCGGGCAGCCGCTCGAAGTGCCGGACCAGGTCGTACCCGAGGTAGCCGACCATGCCGCCGGTCAGCGGCGGCAGCCCGACGGTGTCATCGGGAGGTGGCCCGGCGAGGGCGGCGACGGTGTCCCGAAGCACCGCGACCGGGTCGCCGGCGGTGGGTAGCCCCGCTGGCGGCTGCCCCGTCCACACCGCGACGCCGTCGCGTTCGGTCAGGGTCGCCGCGCTGCGGACCCCGACGAAGGAATACCGGGACCAGGTCATGCCGGTTGAACCGACGCCCTGCTCGGCGGATTCGAGGAGGAAGGTGCCCGGACCGCCGGCCAGCTTGCGGTAGACGCCGACCGGCGTCTCCGCGTCGGCGAGCAGCCGCCGGGTGACCGGCACAACCCGCCTCCCGGCGGCCTGCTCGACGAAGCTCGTCTCGTCCGGACGGACGGTGCCGTCGGTCATGACCGGGCCCGCCGTTCGCCGGACCCGCCGGTGACCGGCAGGTCGTTGTGGAAGCAGCTCCGCCGGCCGGTGTGACACGCCGGGCCGACCTGATCGACGTCGACCAGCAAGGCGTCTCCGTCACAGTCGAGGGCGACGGCGCGGACGTACTGGTGATGTCCGGAGGTCGCGCCCTTGACCCAGTACTCGCCGCGGCTACGGGACCAGTAGGTGGCCCGGCCGGTGGTCAGCGTCCGATGGAGCGCCTCGTCGTCCATCCAGGCGAGCATCAGCACCTCGGCGGAGCCGTACTGGCGGACCACCGCGGCGAGGAGCCCGTCCGACGTACGGCGTAGGCGCGCGGCGATGGCCGGGTCCAGGCGGGACGGCTGGGCCGGACCGCCGCTCGGGTCCGAGCCGGGCAGGGCGCCGGTCGACGGCGCGTCAGGTACGGGCATAGTCACCCATTCTCCGATACCCGACCGGCGGGTGGTACGGCACCCGTGCGCCTTGCTCACCCGCGTAATTCAACTAGCGACTCCGGCTGATTCGCGAAGGACGGCTGATCGCGAACGACACACCAGCGGCGGTACGCGCGGCGACCGGCGTGGACGACCTGGAAGCGGCGTTCCTACGAATGATCCAGGCAGGCGAGGCCGGCACGGCCGGACAGGAGGCGTCGTGAATCCCCGGATCCTCGCCGCCACCACCGGCCGCATCCTGCGCCAACTGCGCCACGACCGGCGCACGGTCGCGCTGCTCGTCGTCGTGCCCGCGGCCCCACCATGCAGCGCTATCTCACCGCCCCGCCGGCGGGCTGGCCACCCCGCTGGCGGAGCTGGGTCACCCCGCCGGAGGGCTGCCGGTCGGCTCGCCCCGCCGCAGTCACCGGGTCTGCTCCAGCCACGAGGCGTAGAGCTGCCCGTACACCGACCCGGCGTCGCGGACCAGTTCCTCGTGCGCACCCCGCTGCACGATCCGCCCGCGATCCACCACGATCACCTCGTCGGCCGCCTGTGCCGTGGAGAGCCGGTGCGCGATGGCGAGCGTGGTCCGGCCCCGGGTCACCGCCGCTGCAGACGCACCTCGGTCGCCGGATCGACCGCGCTGGTGGCCTCGTCGAGCACCAGCAGATCCGGGTCGGCGACGTACGCGCGGGCGAGCGCGACCAACTGCCGCTCGCCAACACTCAACGCCTCACCGCGCTCCCCCACCGGGGTGTCCGGGCCCGCCGGGAGACCGTCCAGCCAGTCCGCCAGCCCCAGCTCCACGAAGGTGGCGGTGAGCTGCGCGTCGGTGAGGTCCGGCCGGGCGAAACGGACGTTCTCTGCGACCGTGGCGTCGAAGAGGAACCCGTCCTGCGGGACCATCACCACCCGCGACCGCAGCGAGCCGAACCGCACCTCCCGCAACGGCACCCCGGAGAGCAGCACGTCCCCCTCGGTCGGATCCATCAGCCGGGTGAGCAGCTTCGCGAACGTCGTCTTCCCGCTGCCGGTCTCGCCGACCACCGCCACCCGGCTCTTCGCCGGAATCTCCACCGAGATGTCGTGCAGAACCGGTGCGCCGCCCGGATAGGCGAAACCCACCCCGACGAAGCGGATATCCAGCGGACCCGGCGGAAGCTCCCGCCCCGACTCGCCGGGGTCCGCGACATCCGGCTCGACATCCAACACGTCGAGCACCCGTCGCCAGCCGGCGATCGCGTTCTGCGCCTCGTTAAGCACCTCGGTGGCGATCTGCACCGGCTGCACGAAGAGGGTCACCAGGAACAGGAACGCGGTCACCTCACCGACGCTCAACGTACGGTCAGCGCCGAGCAGCACCCCCAGCACCACCACGCCGGCCAACGCCAACCCGGCCGCGATCTCCCCGACCGAGCTACCCAGGATGCTGATCCGGATAGCCCGCTGCTGGGCCCGCCGCTGGCTGTCGATCGCCTCGTCCAGCCGGCGCGCCGTGCGCCCGGAAATGCCGTACGCCCGGATCACCGACGCACCCACCACGCTCTCGGCGATCGCGCCGAGCAGCGCGCCGGTGCGCTGCCGCACCACCCCGTACGCGCCCGCGAGCCGCCGCTGGACCAGCCGGATCACGAACACCGCCGGGCCGAACGCCGCGTACACCACCAGGGTCAGCTGCCAGGAGTACGCGAGCATGACCGCGGTGGTGACCACCAGCTGCCCGAGGTTGATCAGCAGGATCACACCGCCCCACTGGAGGAACTGGGTGATCTGGTCGACGTCGCTGGTCACCCGGGACACCAACGACCCACGCCGCTCGGACTGCTGGTGCAGCATCGACAGGTCGTGGACGTGTCGGAAGGCCCGAACCCGAACGTTGGAGAGGGCGGTCTCGCTGACCGTGAACAACCGCCGCATCATGAAATAGCCACAGGCCGTGGTCACCACCAGCACCGCCGTGGTGACGGTCACCACCGTCCAGACCACATCCAGGCGGAGGCCGCCGGCGATACCGTTATCGATGCCCTGCTGCACCGCCACCGGCACGGCCGCCCGACCAACCATGTAGACCAGCGCCAGGCCGAGCGTGCCCGCCAACCCGACCCGCAACTCCGGGGAGAGCGCCAAGCCCCGCCGCAGCGTCCGCCAGGTCGACTCAGCCGCCGCCTCCGGCGCCATGGTGCCACTACTCACTGGTCCGCCCTTCGTTCGCGACTGCGGGGCTCGCAAGCTCACTCCTCGCACTCACCGGTCCGCCCTTCGTTCGCGACTGCGGGGCTCGCAAGCTCACTCCTCGCACTCACCGGTCCACCTCCAGTTCGAGGCCGGTTGTCAGCGGCGGCGGGACCTCGTCGTACCCCTGCTGCTTGGTCTGCTCCTCGTCGGCCTGCTCGTAGGCGGTGACCAGGTCGAAGTAGCCGGGCACGGTGGCGAGCAGGTCGGTGTGCGTGCCCCGGGCCACCACCCGCCCGTGCTCCAGGTAGACCACCTCGTCGGCGAGGGCGATGGTCGCCCGCCGGTAGGCGACCACGAGGATCGACGTCGCCGCGCTCCCCGGCTCCGGGGCGCGCAGCCCGGCCAGGATCGCCGCCTCCACCCGCGGATCGACCGCGCTGGTCGCGTCATCCAGCACCAGCAGACGCGGCCGACCGACGAGGGCTCGGGCCAGGGTGAGCCGCTGCCGCTGGCCCCCGGACAGCGACGTGCCCCGCTCGCCGACCCGGGTATCCAGGCCCTCCGGGAGAGCGGCGACGAAGCCATCCGCTCCCGCCAACCGCAACGCCGCCCAGACGTGGTCATCGCCGAGGCCGGGCCGGTCCAGGGTGATGTTCGCCCGCACCGAGTCGTCAAAGACGAACGGCACCTGCGCGACGAGCGCGACGGTACGGGACAGCGAGTCCGCGGTGAGGTTTCGTACGTCCATCCCGTCGATCTCGACGGCGCCCGCCCGCGGGTCGACCAACCGGGCAGCGAGCGAGGTGATGGTGGACTTCCCCGCGCCGGTCGGCCCGACCAGGGCGACCGTCCGCCCCGCCGGCACGGTGAATCCGACCTCACCCAGCACCTCGGCGCCGGGCAGGTGCGCCTCGGCCGGCTCGTACGCGAAGTGGACGTCGCGGAAGGTGAGCGTTGCCGGGCCGGCGTCGGCGGAGTCGAACGTCGTCGGGCCGTACGGCATCTTGCCGGTGGCGTCGAGTACCCGCCGGACCCGTTCCCAGCCGGCGACGCTGCGCGGCAGCTCGGCCAGGACCCAGCCGATCGCCCGGACCGGGAACGCCAGCACGGTGAAGAGGAACGCGACGCTGACCAACTCGGCCACGCTGATCGCGCCCTGCCGCAACCGGAGGGTGCCGACCACCAGCACGGCGAGCGTCCCGAGGCCGGGCAGGGTCTCCAGCATGGGATCAAAGACGCCGCGCAGCCGCCCCACGGACACCAGCGCGTCCCGCAGGTCGCGGGCCCGCGCGGCGAACCGCTCGGTCTCCTGCGCCTCCCGGCCCATCGTCTTGACCACCAGAGCGCCGTCGAAGCTCTCGTGGGCGATGCCGCTGACCTCGGCCCGCAGCCGCTGGGCCCGGGCCTGTCGGGGTGCCATCCGGCGGGAGTAAACGACATTGAGCGCGAAGAGCGCCGGGAAGACACCCAACCCGACCAGGGCGAGCGCCCAGTCGGTGACGAAGAGCGAGATCACCGCACCGACCAGCATCACCAGTGTGCCCACGGCGAAGGGCAGCGGGGCCACCGGGTGCCAGGCGGCCTCGACATCGGAATTCGCGTTGGACAGCAGCGTGCCGGTGGCGTTGCGCTGGTGCCAGGAGAGCGGTAGGTCGAGATAGCGGCGGGTGACCCGACGGCGGTAGGCGGCCTGGAGCCGAAACTGCATGTAGCCGGCCCCGAGGCGGCGGCCGAGGATGGCGACCACCCGCAGCACGCTGAGCCCGAACAGCGCGGCGGCGGCCAGGCCGAGCGCAGCGGTGGGCACCGAGCCCTCGGCGATCGCCGGTACGACCACGTCGCCGACCACCGCGCCCACCACGAATGCGCTGGTGACGACCAGCAGCCCGAAGAGCACACTGGAACTCGCCGCGACCGCGAAGATCCTGGGTTGTTCCCGAATCGCCCGGCCGAGGACGACCAGCCCTCGCCAGAGCACGTCCCGACTCGTCCCGCTCGCCACGTTCTCCCCCGCCGTAAGTCGCCGCTGTCTCCCCCCATCCTTACCTGCCGGAAGCAGGTCCGACGACTCGGCGGCCATTCTCATACGGTGCGACCGAGGCATCCGGAGGTGCTGGGCCTACCATCAAGGGATGCCGCAGTACGCCCGATCGGAGCGGAAGACGCTCGCCGACCTTATGCAGACGCTGGGACCGGACGCACCGACGCTCAACGCGGGTTGGACCACCCGGGACCTCGCCGCCCACCTGGTGCTGCGGGAACGCCGCCCGGACGCGGCCGGCGGCATCCTGTTGCCGCCGCTGCGCGCGTACGCCGAGCGGGTCCGCCGACAGCTCGCCGCCCGCCCCTGGGAAAGCCTGGTTGACCAGGTACGCCGGCCGCCGGTGTGGAGCCCGATCAGCAATCCGCTGCTCGACGGGGCGGCCAACACGATGGAATTCTTCATCCACCACGAGGACGTTCGCCGGGCACAAGCTGACTGGCAGCCCCGCGACCTGGCGGCGGGGCTGCAACAGGCGCTGTGGCAGCGGGCAGCGGGGCTGGCCCGGCTGACGCTGCGCCGTTTCCCA
Source organism: Salinispora goodfellowii (assembly GCF_059570675.1). Lineage (NCBI taxonomy): Bacteria > Bacillati > Actinomycetota > Actinomycetes > Micromonosporales > Micromonosporaceae > Salinispora > Salinispora goodfellowii. The sequence continues at coordinate 67,919 of NZ_JCANTD010000004.1, forward strand.
GCCGAGGTGCTGGTCCAGGCCCCGGGGTACGGGCAACGAGCCGCCGGCCGGGGTGGCGAGCAGCTCCGGTTGGTAGGTGCCCCCAGTGAGCTGGTGCTCTTCCTGAGCGGACGGCAACGGGCGGCGCGGGTGCAGCTCGACGGCCCGGCGGGCCCGGCCGACCGGCTGCGCGACGCCCGGTTGGGGCTCTGACCGCCTCCGCGCGGCCGAGAATTCCACCCACCCGCCGTACCTGGCCGCACCGAGGCCGGGACGCGTTGGCCCTGGTCCGCGCGGCTCAGGCGATGACCGCCGGCTCCGGCCACTGCGGCCGGCCGGCGCGGTCCAGGTCGTAGCGGACGGCGGCGATCCGGTTAACCGCCTCCACCAACTCGGCACCGGGCAGGGTGAACGGCAACCGCAGGAAGCGCTCCAGCGTCCCGTCCAGACCGAACCGGGGGCCGGGGGCGAGGCGTACGCCCGCCTGCTCGGCGGCACGGGCGAGTGCGCTGGAGACCGGACCGTCGAGCTCCGCCCAGAGGGTGACGCCGCCGTGCGGCACGGTCACCCGCCACTCGGGCAGGCGCTCGGCGAGGGCACCGAGCAGGATGTCCCGCTGGGCGGTGAGTTGGGCTCGCCGGGCCGCCACGATCGCCGGCCGCTGCGCCAGTAGGTGGACGGCGACCAGTTGGTCCAGTACCGGACTCGCCATGTCCACCCCGACTCGGACAGCGGCGAGCCGCTGCACCTGCGGCGCGGAGGCACGGATCCAGCCGATCCGCAGCCCGCCCCAGTACGCCTTGCTCATCCCCCCGACGGTGAGCACCCGGGAGTGTCGGTCGAAGCTGGCCGTGGGCGGAGGCATCACTCCACCGACCAGCGAAAGATCCACAAAGGACTCATCGACTACCAGTTCGGAACCGACGGCGTGAGCGGTGGCGACCACGCGCTCCCGCAGCTGGGCCGACATCAGGTGGCCGGTCGGGTTCTGAAAGTCGGGGATCAGGTAGGCCAGCTTGGGTCGCCCCTGACGGAGGGCACCGAGCAGGAGCTCAGCGTCCCAACCCGGGGAATCCGGGGCGAGTCCGTGGGTGTTGATGCGGGCCCGCCGGGCGTGCAGCGCGGCCAGGGCGTTCGGGTAGCTGGGCGCCTCCACCAGGACGCTGCTGCCCGGACTGTGGGTGAGACGAAGCACCAGGTCCAGGGCGTGCTGCGTGCCATTGGTGACCATGACCTGCTCGGGTGAGGTGGGTAGGCCCCGGGCGTCGTACGTGCGGGCGATGGCCTCCCGCAGTTCGCTGATACCGGTCGGGTGGTAGCCCGCCCCACCCAGGTAGCGGGGCAGGTCCGCGGCGGCGGCTTGGGCGGCCGGCAGCAGCTCAGGCGGGGCGGCCAGGGCCGCAACGCCAAGATCGAGCATCTCGCGATCGTCCAGCGGAGTCCAGAGGCCGCTACCCGCCATCCGATGATTGCCGGGGAGCATGGTCCAGCTGCCGGCACCGCGCCGGCTGGCGAGGTGGCCGCTGTCCCGGAGTTCCCGATACGCCGCGGTGACCGTGGTGCGGCTGATCCGCAGCGCCTCGGCCAGCTCGCGCTCGGCCGGCAGGCGGGCGCCCAGCGGAAGCCGCCCATCGGCGAGCAGCCCCCGGACGGCGGCGGCCAGTGCCGCGTAGTCGGGGCTGCGCCGGCGACCGGGGAGCGCGTGCCACTGGCCGAGCAGCCGGGTCAATTGGTTTCCGCGTATCTGACTTGCCATGGGGGCCACTCCACCAAAATTGGCTCTACTGGTTCCCTAATTGGCTACTAGATTGGCATGGGTGCAACAAATTGGCAACCTCAGCTACCGGCCCGCGCGACGGCTGACCCAGCTCTACGCTGGACTCGGCCTCTACGGCGTGAGCATGGCCCTGTTGATCCGCTCCGGCCTCGGCCTGGACCCCTGGGACGTCTTCCACCAAGGGATCGCCGGGCACAGCGGGCTCTCTTTCGGCACGGTGACCATCGCGGTCGGGGCGCTGGTGCTGCTGCTGTGGATCCCGCTACGGCAGCGGCCGGGCCTCGGCACGGTCAGCAATGTGGTGGTGGTCGGGCTCGTGGTGGACGCCACCCTCGCCCTACTACCGGCGGACCTGCCGCTCGCCACCCGAACCGCCCTACTCGTCGGCGGGATCGTCGCCAACGGCACGGCGAGCGGACTCTATCTCGGCTCCCGGCTCGGCCCCGGCCCCCGCGACGGCCTGATGACCGGCTTCGTCGCCCGCCAGCCACGATTCTCGATCCGGCTCGTCCGCACCACCATCGAGGTCGCCGTACTGGGGCTGGGCTGGCTGCTCGGCGGCGCGGTCGGCCCCGGCACGGTGGCGTATGCCCTGACCATCGGCCCGCTGACCCAGTTCGTGCTGCCCCGCGTGACGGTCCCTCCTCCGCCCAGCCCCACCCCAGTCCCGGCTCCCGGTTGAGCCGTGTGCTCCCGCGCACCGTCCCCGTCCCGCCACCCCCGGCGGCTGTCCGGCTCACCGCTAGCGACGCAAAGGACGACCCGTTGTAGTCCAAAGGGAGGAGGTGTTTCCTTTCCAGCGCGGGATCGGCACAATCTGGCCATGGGGGAGAAGCAATGGCAGTGGACGGACGCTTGGATCTTCGTTTCGTTGGTGATCGCACACGGTGCCGGCCGGCACCGTCGCGCAGCATCCAGCCGGCGGCCGTTAGGGGTCCGGCTCACCGATGTTCTCTCCACCGCCGACCACCTCAACCGCGCGATCCCCGACCGGCAGGAGGTCGAGGTGGCGGTCCGCCGGTTGGTCGGCACCGGCCTGGTCAGTGTCACCGACGGCTGGTTCCGGATCACACCGGAGGGGGAACAGCTCTGGCGCACCCGTCCCCACGCCGGCCTGGCCACCACGGTCGACACCGTGCAGGGCGTATTGAGCCGCCGACACACCCCGGGTGACGCGGACTGGCAGCTAGACGAAGCCGAGCACGCGGCGGCGGTCCAGGAGTACGCGGTACGTTCCATCCCGACGCGACGACAATCTCCCAAGAACCGCGCCCGCCGGGACTGACCGACCGCAGCCCGCCCACGGACCGACCGCGGCCCGCCCGCTGACCTGCGTCTTCACCCAGCCCGCTTCGGGGGCTGCGCAGCCCGCGCACCTGCCGGCGAGGCGGGTCAGCAGACCGGGTGACCGCCCTCGCGCAACGCCTCCTTGACTTCACCAACGGTGAGTTGGCCGAAGTGGAAGACGCTCGCGGCGAGCACCGCGTCCGCCCCGGCGTCGATCGCCGCCGGGAAGTGACCCGCCTCCCCCGCGCCCCCGCTGGCGACCACCGGCACGTTGACCACCGCCCGCACCGCGCGAATCAGCTCCAGGTCAAACCCGGTCTTGGTGCCGTCGGCATCCATCGAGTTGAGCAGGATCTCACCCGCGCCCAGCTCGGCGCCGCGCCGCGCCCAGTCGATGGCATCGATGCCGGTGCCACGCCGGCCGCCGTGCGTGGTCACCTCGAACCCGCTGGTGGTGGCGTCAGCGGAGGCGCGCCGCACGTCAAGGGAGAGCACCAGCACCTGCCGGCCAAACCGCTCCGCGACCTCAGCGATCAGCTCGGGGCGGGTGATCGCGGCGGTGTTCACGCCGACCTTGTCCGCGCCCGCGCGCAGCAACGCGTCAACGTCACTGACCTGACGCACCCCACCACCGACGGTAAGCGGAATAAAGACTGACTCCGCGGTACGGCGGACCACATCCAGCATCGTGCCGCGGTCACTCACCGAGGCGGTGACATCCAGGAACGTCAGCTCGTCGGCGCCGGCCCGATGGTACGCCGCGGCCCGCTCCACCGGGTCACCCGCGTCCCGCAGGTTGCGGAAGTTGACGCCCTTGACCACCCGCCCGGCGTCCACGTCGAGGCAGGGAATCACGCGTACGGCCAGGGACATGTCGCCAGCCTAGCCAACGCGATCCGCCGGTGGTCGTCGTGTGCGGCCGGCACCGGCGGATCGCGTCTGCCCTACCGCCGAGACGCGGCGGGATCCCGGCTCACACCCGGACCAGCATCTTGCCGAGGTTCTCGCCGCGGAGCATGCCCAGGAAGGCCGCCGGGGCGTTCTCGATGCCGTCAATGATCGTCTCGTCGTAGCTGAGCTTCCCGTCGCGCAGCCAGCCGCCGACCTCCTCGGCGAACTGCTTGCCCAACTGCCCGTGGTCGGAGACGATGAAACCGCGCAGGGTGAGCCGCTTGCTGATGATCATCGCCAGGTTACGCGGTGCGGCCGGCGGCTCGGCCGCGTTGTACTGCGCGATCATCCCGCAGATCGCGGCCCGGCCGTTTTGCCGCATCGCGCCGATCGCCGCCTCCAGGTGCTCCCCACCCACGTTGTCGAAGTAGACGTCGATCCCGTCCGGCGCGGCGGCGCGCAGCGACTCCAGCACCGGGCCGTCGTGGTAGTCGAAGGCGGCGTCGAAGCCGAGCGCCCGCAGCCGCTCAACCTTGGCCGGCGAGCCGGCGCTGCCGACCACCCGGCCGGCGCCGCGAAGTTTGGCGATCTGGCCAACCATGCTCCCCACCGCACCGGCCGCACCGGAGACGAAGACGGTCTCCCCCGGCTGCATCGCGGCGACCTCGAGCAGCCCGGTGTACGCGGTGAGCCCGGTCATTCCCAGCACCCCGAGGTACGTGCTGACCGGGGCGAGGGCCGGGTCGACCTTCCGGACGGTCGCTGCGTCCAGCAGCGCGTACTCCCGCCAGCCGAGCGCGTGGAACACCGTGTCGCCGGGGGCGAAGCCGTCGGCCTCGCTCGCCACCACCGCACCGACCGCCCCGCCGTCGAGCGGCGCGTCCAGCGCGAACGGCGGTACGTAGGAGGCGACATCATTCATCCGCCCCCGCATGTACGGGTCGACGGAAATGAAGGTGTTCCGAACCACGATCTGCCCCGGACCCGGGGTGGGGATCTCGGTGGAGACCAACCGGAAGTTCTCCTCGGTCGGCCACCCCAGCGGCCGCGAGGCTAGCTGGATCTCACGGTTGGCGATCTTGCTCATGATTGCTACTGCTCCTTGTGTTGGTGGATCGTGCTGGTGATCCGAGTGAGGGTGTCGCGCAGGACGACGAGATCGTCCGCGCTGAGCCCGGTCGCCTGGGCCAGCTGGCGGGGAACGTCTGCCATGCGCCCGCGCAGGGCCCACCCCGCCGGGGTCAGCTCCACCGCCACCCGGCGCTCGTCGGCAGTCGACCGCCGCCGGACCACCAGGCCCGCTGCCTCCAGCCGCTTGAGCAGTGGGGAGAGCGTTCCGGAGTCCAGCTGCAGCCGGGCGCCGAGGCCGGAGACCGTCGGCGGCTGCTCCTGTTCGCCCTCCCAGAGCACCAGCAGCACGAGATACTGCGGATAGGTCAGCCCGAACTCGGCGAGGATGGGCCGGTAGACATCGACCATGGCGCGCGATGCGGTGTAGAGCGCGAAGCACACCTGCCGCCGAAGCACCAGATCATCGGTCACCGGAAAAGCATAGCCCGCAGTTTAGTTGTGCACAACTAAACTGCGGGCTACCCACCCTCCTGGCTCCGCAACCACCGGCACGAGGGTCAACACACCAGGCCGCCGGGCCAACGAAGCCGACGGCCGGCGGCCGGCGACGCGACGGGGCGGGGCGGGGCGGGGCGGGGCGCGGCGGGGCGGGGCGGGGCGGGGCGCGGCGGGGCGGGGCGGGGCGCGGCAGGGCGGGGCGGGGCGCGGCAGGGCGAGGCGGGGCGGGGCGCGGCGGGGCGGGGCGGGGCGGGGCGGGGCGCCGGATGAGATCAGGCGTCGGCCAGTGTCCGCAACGCCTCGGCCACCGTGAAGGCACCCGCATAGAGCGCCTTACCGGCGATGACCCCCTCCACCCCGACCGACTCCAGGGCGGCCAACGCCCGCAGATCGGCCAGGGTCGAGACACCACCGGACGCGATCACCGGAGCGCTGGTGCGGGCGCAGACCTCCCGAAGCAGCTCCAGGTTCGGCCCACGCATCGTGCCGTCCTTGGTGATGTCGGTGACCACGTACCGGGACGCGCCGACCCGGTCCAGCCGCGCCAGCACCTCCCACAAGTCACCGCCGTCCCGGGTCCAGCCCCGGGCGGAGAGGGTCCGCCCACGCACGTCGAGGCCGATCGCCACCCGGTCGCCGTACTCGCCGCAGATCCGATCGCACCACTCGGGATCCTCCAGCGCGGCGGTGCCGATATTGACCCGAGCGGCCCCGGTCGCCAGCGCGGCCCGCAACGACGCGTCGTCCCGGACTCCGCCGGAGAGCTCCACCCGCACATCCAGGCGACGCACCACCTCGGCGAGCAGCTCCGCGTTGGAGCCCCGCCCGAAGGCCGCGTCCAGGTCAACCAGGTGAATCCACTCCGCCCCGTCCCGCTGCCAGGCCAACGCGGCGTCGAAGGGATCACCGTAGCTGGTCTCGCTACCGGTGGCGCCCTGCACCAACCGGACCGCTTGCCCGTCGGCGACATCGACGGCGGGCAACAGGGTGAGGCTCACAGCACATCTCCTCGAATCAGGAACGACGGTCCAGGGCGATCACCACGATCGCCGGCAGTACGAGCAGCAGGAGCGCGACCAGTCCGAACCGCAACGCAAGATCATCTACTAGGGTCCAGATCATCAGGATCACGGCCACCGTTGACAGCACGATCGCGGCGCGCTCACCCCTAGTTCGCCGGGGCAGCCGGCCGATCCGCCCCCGGCGTACCGTCGGGGTCAGCCGACGAAGCAGCGCCCGCCGCCGGGTTTGCCGGGCGAACTGCCGCTGCCGCACCGCCCGCCGCTGCGCTGCCTCCGCCTCCCGAACAGCCCGCCGCCGCGCCCGCTCCTTGCTCACCGACGCCCCCCAGCAGCATGTCCGTTCGACGGCTGGAGGCTCGACGAAAGCGTGCTCAACCAGTTGCGCAGCAGCGCGGCACCAGCATCCGCGGACTTCTCCGGATGGAACTGGACGGCGCTGAGTGGACCCCGCTCCACGGCCGCCACGAACTCCGCCCCGTGGTGGGCGGTGGTCACGGCGACACCAGCAGCGGCCAGCCCGGCTGCCCCGTCCGCCGCGTATGAGTGCACGAAGTAGAACCGACTCTCGGCCAGGCCGGCGAAGAGCACCGAATCGGCCGGCGGCGCGACCGTGTTCCAGCCCATGTGCGGCAGCCGCGCAGCGGGGAGTTGACCCACCTCCCCGGGCAGTAGCCCAAGACCGTTGGTCACCACACCGTGCTCGGCACCGCGCTCGAAGAGCACCTGCATGCCAACGCAGATACCGAGTACCGGGCGGCCGGCGGCGACCCGCTCGACAATCACCGGACCGGCGCCCAGCTCCGCTATTCCCGCCATGCAGGCGGCGAAAGCCCCGACACCGGGGACCACCAGGCCGTCCGCATCAGCAGCGGCGGCCAGGTCCGCGGTCACCGTCACCTCCGCGCCGGCCGCCGCGAGGGCACGCTCCGCGGAACGGAGATTGCCCGACCCGTAGTCCAGCACCACGACCCTGCTCACGAACCCTCCCCCGGCAGCAACCACAGGCCCCCGGCGACCGCCGCCAACATGGCCAGCGCCGCGGTGGTGAGCACCACACCACGCGGCGCCCCCTGCCGGTGCAACGAGACCACCCCGCCGACCAGCACCCCGGCCAGAATCAGCAACAGGGTTGGTAGCACCCCACCCATCAGCGCCACCCTCCACTCACGACCACGGTCCTCACAGTTTCCCCTTCGTGCTGGGCACCACGCCGGCAGTCCGCGGGTCCACGGCCGTCGCCTCACGCAACGCCCGGGACACCGCCTTGAACTGGGCCTCCACCACGTGGTGGGCGTCCGGGTGTCCGCCCGGCCGGGCCGCCCGCAGCACGTCGACGTGCAGCGTGACCCGGGCCGACTGACCGAAGGACTCCCAGATGTGCCGGGTCATGCTGGTCGGGTAGACCGGGCCGATGTACGGGGCGAGCGACGGCTCGTCATGCACGACGTACGGCCGACCCGAGAGGTCAACAGCGGCCCGGACCAACACCTCGTCCATCGGGACGGTAGCCGAGCCGTACCGCCGGATGCCGGCCCGGTCCCCCAGCGCGCGATCAACCGCGACGCCCAGCGCCAACGCGGTGTCCTCCATCGTGTGGTGCGCGTCGATGTGAAGGTCGCCGACGGTGTGCACGGTGAGATCAAACCCGCCGTGCCGGGCGACCTGGTGCAGCATGTGGTCATAGAAGCCGATACCGGTCTCGATGTCGGCCTTGCCACTACCGTCGAGGTCGATCTCGACGAGGACCTTGGTTTCCTGGGTGACCCGCTCGACCCGGGCGGTGCGACTCATGACGAAAGCTTCTCCACAGCGATCAGGAAGGCATCGGTCTCGGCGGGGGTGCCGGCGGTGACCCGCAACCAGCCCGGCAGGCCGACATCGCGAACCAGCACCCCGGCGTCGAGCAGGACCTGCCATGCGGCCCGCTGGTCCCCGCCGACCTCGAACAGCACAAAGTTGGCGTCGCTGTCGGCGACCCGGTGACCGCGGGCCCGGAGCTCGGTCACGATCCGGTCCCGCTGCACCCTGATCGCCGAGACGGTGCTCAGCAACTCGTCGCGATGCGCCAGGGCGGCCCGCGCCGCCGCCTGGGTCAGCGCCGACAGGTGGTAGGGCAGCCGGACGAGTTGCACGGCCGCCACCACCGCCGGGTCGGCGGCCAGGTAGCCCAGCCGGCCGCCGGCGAACCCGAACGCCTTGCTCATGGTGCGGGTCACCACCAGCCGGGGATGGTCGCCCAACAGCGACAGGGCGCTGACCGAGCCGGCCCGGGCGAACTCCGCGTACGCCTCGTCGACCACCACCATTCCCGGCGCCTCGGCCAGCACCGCCGTGACCACGGCCAGGTCCAGGACGGTGCCGGTGGGATTGTTCGGCGAGCAGAGAAAGACCACGTCCGGGCGGTGCTCACGGACCTGCGCCACCGCCTCGGCGACGGTCAACCCAAAGTCAACGCCGCGCCGGGCCGGCGCCCACCGGGTGCCGGTGCCGAGCGCCAGCAGCGGATGCATCGAATATGCCGGCAGGAAACCGAGCGCGGTCCGTCCCGGCCCGCCGAAGACCTGGAGCAGCTGCTGGTGGACCTCGTTGGAACCGTTGGCCGCCCAGATATGATCCAGGTTGAACCCGGCGCCCAGGTACGCCGCCAAGTCGCCACGGAGCGCCACCGCGTCCCGGTCCGGGTACCGGTTGAGGTCCCGCAGCTCGGCGGCGATCGCCCGGCCGATCGTCTCGGCCACCGCATCCGGCACCGGGTACGAATTCTCGTTCGTGTTCAGCCGAACCGACGCATCCAGTTGCGGCGCCCCGTACGGGACCAGCCCCCGTAGGTCCGCCCGGATCGGCAGATCGTCCAGGCTGGTCACGACGCTCCCTCCGGCAGCCGGGCGGTGACCGCCTGGCCGTGTGCCGGCAGGTTTTCGGCCGTCGCCAGGGCGACCACGTGCGGCGCCACGTCCCGCAGCGCGTCCTGCGTGTACTCCACCAGGTGGACACCGCGCAGAAAGGACTGCACCGACAGGCCCGACGAGTGCCGGGCACAGCCCCCGGTCGGCAACACATGGTTGGAGCCGGCGCAGTAGTCGCCGAGCGACACCGGCGACCAGGCCCCGACGAAGATCGCTCCGGCGTTGCGCACCCGCAGCGCCCACTCGCGGGCATTCTCGGTCTGGACCTCCAGGTGCTCGGCCGCGTAGGCGTCCACCACCCGCAGCCCGGCCACCAGGTCCGCAACGAGGACGACACCGCTCTGTTCTCCGGTGAGCGCGGTGCTCACCCGCTCGGTGTGCCGGGTCACCGGTACCTGTCGGGCCAACTCCCGGTCCACCGCGTCGGCCAGCTCCACCGACGGGGTGACCAGCACACTCGCCGCAAGCGGGTCGTGCTCGGCCTGGCTGATCAGGTCGGCGGCCACATGCACCGGATCAGCGGTGTGGTCGGCCAGGATCGCGATCTCGGTGGGACCGGCCTCGGCGTCGATCCCGACCACGCCCCGCAGCAACCGCTTAGCGGCGGTGACCCAGATGTTGCCCGGGCCGGTGATCAGATCAACCGGCGGACAGCAGGCGGTGCCGTCCGGGTCAACCGCACTGCCGTACGCGAGCATCGCCACCGCCTGCGCGCCGCCAACGGCGTACACCTCGGTCACCCCCAGCAGGGCGCAGGCGGCGAGTACCCGCAGGTCGGGCAACCCGCCGTTGTCCTTCTGCGGTGGACTGGCAACAACCAGCGAACGCACCCCGGCCTCCTGCGCGGGCACCACGTTCATGACCACTGTTGACGGGTACATCGCCAGGCCACCGGGCACGTAGAGCCCGACCCGGTCAACCGGCACCCAGCGCTCGGTGACCGCGCCACCCGGTACGACCTGCGTGGTGTGGTCGCTGCGACGCTGGGCGGCGTGCACCCGGCGGGCCCGGTTGATCGACTCCAACAACGCGGCGCGAACCTGCGGGTCGAGCGTGCCCTCAGCCTCGGCTATCGCCTCCGCCGGGACCCGCAGCACCTCCGGCGATACCCCGTCGAACCGCTCGCTCGCCGCCCGGATCGCCGAGTAGCCATGCTCCCGCACCGCCGCCACGAGCGGACGGATCTGCTCGACCGCCGCGGAGACATCGAGCCGGGCACGGGGCAGCAGGCGGCGCGGGTCACGAACCCCGCCACGTAGGTCGATCCGGTGCAACACCCCTGCGAGTCTAGGCGGCTCCGGTCCGGGCCGACCGGCGCCGCCCACACGACGAGACAATGAGCCGAGACACACCCTCCGGAGCCGGATCGGGCTACCCTCGACCCGTGACTGCGCGGCTGCCGGTGTTCCCGCTCGGGACCGTTCTCTTCCCCGGTCTGGTGCTGTCGCTACACATCTTCGAAGATCGATACCGCGCACTGGTGCGCCACCTACTCACCCTGCCGGAGCAACCCCCACGCGAGTTCGGCGTGGTGGCGATCCGGACCGGTTGGGAGGTCGCTCCCACCGCGCCGGACGGTCGTCCGCCGCCCGAGGACGACGTCACGCTGCACGAGGTGGGCTGCACCGCCGAGCTGCGCCAGGTGACCGAGCTGCCGGACGGTGGCTACGACATCGTCACCGTGGGTCGGCAGCGGTTCCGGATAGACAGCGTCAACCGGGCCAGCGCGCCCTACCTGACTGCCGAAGTCGAGTGGTTGCCCGAGCCGGACCCCCCGGACCAGGCCGGGGAGCTGTCCGCCCGGGTGACCGCGGTCTTCCGGCAGTACCTGGGCCTGATCCGTGCCGATCCGGAGGATGCCTCGGAGCAGCTCCCGGAGGATCCGACCGTCCTGTCGCACCTGGTCGCCGCGACGGCCGCACTGACCCTCGCCGACCGACAGCGGCTACTCGCCATCGACGACACCGCCGACCGCCTCCGCGCCGAGCTGCGACTACTCACCCGCGAGGCGGCTCTGCTGCGCCAGGTCCGGGCGGTTCCGGTGCCGCTGAAGGAGTTGGCGTCTCCGCCGACGCCCAACTGACGCCCGGCCCGGTCGACCAGTCGGGTGCCGGCTCCGGGTGCAACGACGGCCAACGGGACCAGCCCGCCAGCAGGGTGTAACCGACCGCCGCGCCAAACGCGGGCAGCAGCACATTGCCGTACGGCACCGGCAGTGGACCCCACCACCCCACGCCCCCGGCCCGCAGTTGCGCGGGTTGGCCGAAGGTCTGCCCCTCCGCGGCGGTCGCCAACAGGTGCTCGAAGGTGGCCAGCCCCACCTGTTGGCCGACCTGCCAGGCGACCAGCGCCGCGCCCAGCGACCCAAGCACGGCGGCAGCCAGTGCGATCGGGCCCCGGTAACGACGCAGCAGGAACCAGAGGCCGACCGCGACCAAAACACCGAAGCCGAGACCGAGCAGGCTGAACCAGCCGTCGGCAGCGATCGGCTGCTCCGGCTGCGACTCGCCGTAGACAGCGCCCGACTCGGTCTGCAGCACCGGGGTGTCGGGGGCCAGCGTGGCCCAGAGTAACCCCAGCGGGACCCCGAGGATCATCACCCCGAATGCTCCCGCCGCCGCCCACCCGAGCTGCGGCCGGAGCCGTTGCCGCGGCGCCGCGGCAACGGACGGCGCCTCGTACCAGGTCAATGAGGCGGGCGTTACCGGCCCGATGGCCGAAGCACGATCTGGGTACGGCGACGTGCGGCCACCGCCCAGCGACTCGGCGTACGGCGGTACAGCCCCGGAACTGGGCCGGTCGGGGTCGGGGGTGTCCGCGCTCACCCGGTGATCCTCTCAGGAGTGGCGGCGCCATGGGGCGCCGGTGGACGACACGCCACTCAGCGGGCGAATGGCTCCAGCATCACCGCGGCGGCGCTCAACCACGCCTCCCGGGTCGCCGGCTGGAGCTGGTGGTACTCGATTGACGAGCCGGACTCCAGGATCGGGTCATATGGCACCACCGTCACCGCCCGGGTCCGGGTGGCGAAGTGTCGTTCCAGGTCGGCCCGGAGCTCACTGTGCCCTGGGGTCGGGCACGAGATCAGCGTCACCGCGTTGTCAGCCAACTCCCCCATGCCCACCTCGTGTAGCAGGTCGAGCATCCAGTCCGCGCTGAACGCGGCATCTTCCCGCGGCACCGTGGTGACCACAAGTTGGTCGGCGGCCTGCATGACGGTACGCCAGTTGGGGCTCTCCACGTTATTGCCGGTGTCCACGCAGATCACGTCGTGGGTGCGGCGAAGCAGCCCCAGCACCCGTCGGACGGTGAACTGGTCCAGCCGTTGGGCGAACCGAGGACTCTCCTCGCCCGCCAGCACATCGTACGAGCCGTCTGAGGCGTGCCGGAGATAGTCGTCGAGCTGCTCCAGCAGCTCCGGGCCATCCTTGATCTCGATGTGCGCAAGGTCGCTGATCAGGTGCCGGATGGTACGGGCGTGCCGGGCACTGCCCGCACGCAGCCCGAGCGTTCCCCGTAGCTCGTTGTCGTCCCAGGCCAGCACGCCCCGGCCGCGCACGCTGCCGACGGTGGCTGCGGCCAGCACGGTCGCAGTGGTTTTGTGCACGCCACCCTTGGGATTCGCGAACGCCAGCACTCGGGGGCCGCCGAGTTCCCCCCGGAGTACGTTTGCCGCGCGCTCCGATCCACTCGGCGCTGACGGCGGCCGCCACTCCAGCCGAGCGTAGCCCCGGCCTTCCGCGGGCTGGTGCGCCGGCGCGGACCGATACGCCGGCTCAGGTCGATACGCCGGCTCAGGTCGATACGCCGGCTCAGACCGATATGCGGGCTCAGACCGATATGTGGGCTCAGACCGATATGTGGGCTCAGGTCGATACGCCGGCTCAGGTCGATATGCGGGCTCAGGTCGATACGCCGGCTCAGGTCGATACGCCGGCTCAGACCGGTAATCGTTGCCCGACCGATTCCCGGGATCAGCCTGGGGTGCCGGCTCAGTCCGATAGCCGTTCTCTGTCGGCGGCGCATGCCGGTAGCCATTGTCCAGCAGGGCATAACGGGACGGCGCCGGCGGTGCCTCCGGTTCGGAGTAGCGGGGCTGCGGAGCCGGCGCCGATGGGACCCGGTAACCCGGATCAGCCCCATACGCCGGCTCGGCCCGGTACGCCGGCTCGGCCCGGTGCCCCGCGTCCCGCGGATCAGCCCCGTCGTAGGTTCGCGACTCCGCATACGACACCTCGGCGGGCGGCAAACCGGCGCCTGGCACGTGCGACCCGACTGCCGGCACGTGGGCCGCGTAGCCGCTGCCGTCGGCCCGTCGGGGCAATGGCTCCGCCTGGGCCGCCGCCCCAGGCCGGTCCGGCCCGGCCGGCTCAGCCGCGCGGCTACCGAGCCGCGCCCGGTCGAGCAACGCCCGCCACCGCGGTGCCGGTTCGGCCGACTGACCCCAGCCGGTCTCGCTGCCCTCCACGGCTCGCCCTCCCAGCTCCATGCTGCTGCCCCGACTGACAGGCTACGAACGAAAGCCTATTAGGGCTATACCGATCCGCCTGTCACCGGGCCGACCTCAGCTTCCGAAACCGGCTCGGAGGCACCGCTGCCGACCTCGTTCGCCAAGGTGGCCGGCGTGGGTGGCGCCCCGGACGCAAGGTCGGGGGTCGGTGAAACTGGTGGTGACTTCTTCGCCTCTGGGGCTGAGCCGGGAACTGGTTCCTCGGTCGGCGTCGGTGAGCTAGGGGTGACCGGGTCGGGGCTCGGGGTGGGGACCGGATCCGGGACCACCGGGGTGGGGACCGGATCCGGGACCACCGGGGTGGGGGACACCGGCGTGGGAGGGGCGACCGGATCCGGGACGGCTGGGTCGGGAGCAACCGGATCGGAAACCGCTGGATCCGGGACCACCGGGTCAGGACTAGCCGGGTCGGGGGCGGTCAGATCGGAGTCCGCAAGGGGGTGCGCCACCGCGTCCTGCTCTGGCAAGGGCGGGGTGAAAACAGTGCGGTCCAGCCGACGCACCTCCGGCGCGGGATCAACGACCCGCACATCCGGCTGGGACGCCACGTGGCGCAACTCGACCGGCTCCGCACGAACCACCGCCGCGTAGACACACGCGCACCCGCCACGGTATGCCGTCGCCTCGGCCTCCGCCATCTGCGCTGCACTGAGGTACAACTCGCGCCGTTCGCGCTGCTCCGGTTTCCCCGCAGTGACCGCAGCGGCCCGGGACCGATAGTCGCCCGCCTCCCGTTCCTTGCGGGCCGCCAGGTCAGCTATGGCGGTGATCACCTCTTCCGGCAGGCCCGGCACGTCGATCCGGACAACCTCCGTCTGCCGCTCAGGTAGCGGCACCCGGCCGATGACTGCGGCGACCCGCACGTCACTGAAGACGTTGGCGGCCTGATCCGGCGTCAGATACGCCGACAGCGAGACCAGCGCGAAGGTGCTGTTCTCCGGGGACAGGGCTGCCGCCGGCAGCGCTGCCAGGTCGTCCGTGGCATCCTGCAGATAGCCAGGAATTGACTCCCCGGCGGCCACCCCGACCCGGGTCACCTTGTCCGCAGTAGGGGAACCAGCCGGCGGAGCGCCGGTGCCCCACACCGCGGTGACCGTCACCGCAAGACAGGAAAGCAGCACAGCCCCGAGGAGGAGCCTGGGTTGGGCAGAACCCTGGGCCAGCCGGTTAGCCGCGCCCACGAGGTGGGGTAACAGCCGCTGGTCCAGCTGGCGCAGCAGGTCACCGGAGCGCACGGACGGAGACCCCCTCGTCGCGTTGGATCGGCCAGGTCATGGCCGCGCTCAGTCCCGCAGGATTCCCAGAGCGCGGTCCAGATCGTCAGGGTAGTCGCTGACGAAGCAGACCTCCGCCCCTGTTCGAGGATGGCGGAAGCGCAACTCCCGGGCGTGTAGCCACTGCCGATCCAGGCCGAGCCGCTTGGCGAGGGTCGGATCAGCTCCGTAAGTGAGGTCGCCCACACAGGGGTGGCGCAGCGTCGAGAAATGCACTCGGATCTGGTGGGTACGGCCCGTCTCCAGCCGTACGTCCACCAGACTGGCCGCCGGAAACGCCTCAAGGGTGTCGTAGTGGGTGATGCTGGGCTTACCGCCCGAGACCACCGCCCAGCGGTAGTCGTGGTGTGGGTGCCGATCAATCGGAGCGTCGATGGTGCCCCGCAACGGATCGAGGTGCCCCTGCGCCACGGCGTGGTAACGCTTCTCCACCTCGCGGTATTTGAACGCGCGTTTCAGGAAGGTGTAGGCCTGCTCGCTCTTGGCCACCACCATGATCCCGGTCGTGCCGACGTCGAGCCGGTGCACCACTCCCTGCCGCTCGGCCGCACCGCTGGTGGCGATCCGGTGACCGATCGCGGCAAGCCCACCGATCACCGTCGGTCCGGTCCAACCGGGACTGGGGTGAGCAGCCACGCCGACCGGCTTGTCCACCACCACGATGTCGTCGTCGGCATACACGACGCCCAGGCCGGACACCGCCTGCGGCACCACGGCCGGCGGAGCTGCCGGCGCCGGCAGCGTCACCTCCAGCCAGGAGCCGGCCCGAATCTTGTAGGAATTAGCCCGCACCGTGCCATCGACCAGTGCGGCGCCCGCGTCAACCAGGGCCGCCGCGGTCGTCCGGGAGAGCCCGAAGAGCCGCGCCACGGCCTGGTCGAGGCGGAGTCCGTCGAGCCCATCCGGGACTGGCAGCGATCGTTGGTCGCCGCTGGCCGCGTACGCCGCCGTCATGCTCCCTCCCGCGGCACGGTGGGGGTCACCTGTCGTCCGTCCCGGCCGAGCCGGCTGCCGTCACGCTGGCGGCCGGTCAATTCCAGGAACACCGCGAGGAAGACGCCGCAAACCAGGGCGCTATCGGCCACGTTGAACACCGGAAACGCCCGGCCGTACGGCTCCAGGACACTGATCATGTCGACCACGTGACCGACGAACCAGCCCGGAGCACGGAAGATTCGGTCCATCAGGTTTCCGAGTGCCCCGCCAAGCACCAGCCCCAACGACACCGCCCAGGGCAGGGAGCGCAGGCGCAGCGCCGCCCAGAGGATCCAGCCGATCACGAGGATGGTGATCAGTGAGAAGATCCAGGTGTGGTCGGCGCCGATGCTCCACGCCGCGCCGCTGTTGCGGGTGAGGCTGAGATATACCAGGCCGCCCAGGAGCTTGACCGGCTCCTGGCCCTCCAGTGCCTGAAGTGCCAGATGCTTGGTCCCGAAGTCGAGCGCCAACACGGTGAGGCCGATGCCGAACAGGACCGACGCGGCGCGGCGCCGGTTCGGTGCACCATCGACGGTGCCGTGCGGCTCGACGGTGCCGTGCGGCCCATCCGCCTCGACGGCGCCGTCCGGCCCGGGGGCCCGCGGGCCCTCGGCGGGCCCGGTTGACCCGGTCGCCTCGGCACGGCCGGATCCCGGGGTCGGTCCTGCGGTCATCTACTCCCCATCGAAGCTCGAGGTGGCGGGCGCCACCTCACCGGGCTACTGGAGAGCGAGGTCTCAGCGCCGCTCCGCCAGCTGCTTACAGGCCACGCAGAGGGTCGCCGACGGAAAGGCCGCCAGCCGCTCCACCGGGATCGGGGCGCCGCACCGTTCGCACCAGCCGTAGCCACCCTCATCGAGCCGCTCCAGTGCCCGCTCGACCTGCGTGATCCGTTCCAGGATGCTGTTCGCGAGGGAAATCTCCTGCTCCCGCTCGAACGTCTTGGTGCCGGTGTCGGCCTGGTCATCCCCGGCCGAGTCGGTCAGCCGGTCGCGCTGCAGCTCGGTGATCTCACTCAACGTCTGATCATACTCGGCACGTAGCTCGTCCCGCCGTGCCGCCAGGGCTGCTCGGATCTTCTCGGTCTCCGCGGCGCTGCGGGTGGACTTGGTCGCCGGCTTACGGCCGGCGGTCCTCGTGTCGGCTGGCTTCGCCATCGTCGCTCCCTTAGCCGCGGAGCCGCGGAGGGCCGCGGCACCTGGACAGAGGCCGCCGCCTTCGGCGCCCCCAGGTACAAAACGGGCGCGCGGCGACGTGGCCACGCACTCCGGAGGTTCGCAAGGATACGGAACGTACAGGCATCGGACAATGTGGCGCACCGACACCCTGACGCTCACCCCGAATTTACACATCTCGGGTAAAAAGAACGCTAGCAGACTGATCGCTCCGGCCCTCGCCGTAATCGCCAAACCCGCACGCCCACCCGCCGCTGCCAGATAACGGGCCGCAACCACTGCTGCACCTCGGTCCGCCGCCGCGGAAGTGTCCCGCCGCGTCGGACGCCGGAAGAGCAGGCTGCTGCCGGCCCGGGCGGACGCACCCAACCAGCAGCACCCGCGGCCCAGCCCAGCAGGCATGGGCCGGGCAGGGTGATGGCGCAGAAAACGAAGCCGCGGCAAGTAGCCGGGGGCCGGGAGCCGGGAGCCGGGGAAGTCCCAGCGGGCCGGGACATGGGCGCGTGGTGGCCGGCCCAGCCTATCCGTCGCGGAGCTGGCGCAGCACCTGGGTGATCTCGGCGCTGACCCCACCGACATAAAAGATCTTGTTTCGGCTGGCCGCCCCAGCGCCCAGCAAGACCGCTCCCCGCCGGACACCGAGCGCCTCGGCGAGGGCACGGCGCGCCGCCTCGGTGGCCCGCCCGTCCACCGGGGGCGCCGTCACCGCGATGATCAGAGCAGGGCCATATGGGCCCAGGTAGCGACCCCCTACTCGGGACCGAGACGATCCCGGCTTGATCCGGACCGCGACAGTCAACGAGTCACCGCCTTGGGTGGCTGGCGCCTCAGGCACCGGTACCGGCACCGCCACTGGCGATCCGCCCTTCCGCCGTCAACAGGGCGGCTACCGGGGCGCAGTGGGCACAAGGGGTAAAGCCGAGGTCCATCGCCTCGGCGACGGGAAGCGGCTCGGGCTCGCCGAGTAGCTCCGCACAGTCGGCCAGGTGGTAGCGGGGGTGGGCGTCAACCACCCACACCTGCCGGTCGATTCGGGCCAGCCGCGCTGCCTCCGCCGGGGAAACCGCTGCCGGAGTTGGCTCGCCGTCCGCAACCGGTGCGGGGACTACGACCGGCGGCCCGGGTGGTTGCCGCCACCCGGTGCCGCCATGGTCGATCGGCGGGGGAACATGCTGGCCGGGAAGCATGCGGCCGCCCGACTCCCGGTCAGTACTCCCGCTGCCCTGATCCGCCTCGGACGGGGTCTGCTCCGCCGCTGCCCGGGCGGCGGCTGCCTGGCGGGCGCCCATGACGAGCGCGACGGCAGCCAGCAGGCTGGCCACGATGGAGACGACCAGCAGGCTGCTGGATCCGTCAGCGAGGCCCGCCACCAGCAGCACCACCGCAGCGAGAATGAGCAGGATACTGGCGACTATCAAAGCCCACCCCCGCATCTCGTTCCGATTCTGCGCGAGACCGGGCAACCGTCAGTGCGACGACCGCCGGCCGGAATGGTCAGCGACCGGCTTCCAATGCGCCAGAGCGACCGCCGCCGTAGGAGCCAGCGAGACCGGCTGCGGCGAGTCCGTTGCCGCCACCGGCGCGGCCCCCACCATCGGTCCGGTCAATCTCGACATCCGGGCCCTGCCCACGGCTGTCAAGGTCACGCAGCTGACTCTCGAGGTACGCCTTGAGACGGGTGCGATACTCGCGCTCAAACTGCTTGAGCCCCTCGATGTGCTCCTGCAACGCGGTGCGCTTGGTGTCCAGGCCACCCATGGCCTCCTGGTGCCGCTGACGGGCGTCCCGCTCTAGGGCGTCGGCCTTGGCCCGCGCCTCGAGGGTGACCTCCTCGGCCTTGGACCGAGCCTCGGAGAGCACCTGGTCGGCTTCGCGGCGGGCGTCGGTGACGTGCTCGTCGGCGGTCCGCTGGGCCATCATCAGCACCCGGAGCGCCTGCTGCTCGCCGTCGCCGCCGGCTGGCACGGCACCGGCGCCACGGACCTGCTCCAGCTCCGCCTGCATCGCGCGGGCGGCCTGCTCGGCTCCGGCCTTGTCCCGCTGGACCCGGTCGAGCTGCGCCTTCACGTCGTTGAGCTCGGCGGCGAGCCGGGCGTCACCACCGGGGCCGACCGGACCGGCGGGGCCACCGCCGCGGCCACCGCGCTCCACCTGAGCGCGCAGCTCGTTGTTCTCCTCGATCAGACGGGCCAGCTCACGCTCGACCTCGTCCAGGAAGGCATCGACCTCCTCCTCGTCGTACCCCCGCTTGCCGATCGGCGGCTTTTTGAAGGCGACGTTGTGGACGTCGGCCGGGGTCAGCGGCATCGAAACTCCTCGGGTCAGTTGCGGCCGCGAAAGCGCATCGGTCATCCAGCAGTGCTGTAGATCGACGGCCCTAACACGAACTCCATCAGCACGAACAGGATAACCAGGAGCACAAGGGAGGCCAGGTCGATGCTCACGGTACCAATTCGCAGCGGAGGGATCACACGCCTCAACGTGTGGAGCGGGGGATCAGTGACGCTCCACACGGTTTCCAGCCCTGCCGAAGCCCCACGCCCTGGTTGCCACCGCCGGCCGTACTGAAGCACCGCACTCAACACAAACCGGGACAACAGGATGAGAAGAAAGACAAACAAGACCAGATATAGAACCTGGAGCAGGATTGACAACACGGCTGGCGACGTCCCTTGCACTCGGGCTGATCAACTGAGGCTGAAGAAACCGCCCTCAGCGATCTTGGCTTTGTCCTCCGCGGTGACCTGGACATTGGCCGGCGAAAGCAGGAACACCCGATTGGTCACGCGCTCGAACCCACCGCGCAGCCCGAACGCGAGCCCAGCGGCGAAGTCAACCAGTCGCCGCGCATCCGCCTCGTCCATCTCCGTCAGGTTGATGATAACCGGGACCCCGTCTCGGAAGTGCTCGCCGATGGTCCGCGCCTCCCGGTAGGTGGTCGGGTGCAGCGTGGTGATCTGGTAGCGCTGCTCCTCCTCCACCGAAACCCGCTCCCGAACCGACGCCTGCGGAGCCAGGGCCAGGTTGTCGCGGGTGTGGTAGGTCAGGGCACCAGACGACTCGGGGACGGGCCGAGTGATCGACCGGACACTGGAGCGCTCGACCCGCTCCGGCTGCTCGCCCTCCTCGTCCTGGTCCGCATCGCCAGCCCGCGCCGCAGCCCGTTCCAAACGCCCCCGGTCGCCAAGCCGCGAACGGGGCGGAGCGGCCTCCTCATCGTCGTCGTCTCCGAAGTCCTCGGAGTATCGACTCGGCCGATACCGCGACTCGCGGTAGTCACCCTTGTCGTAGCCACCGTCGTCGTAAGCCCGCTCGTCGTCCTCCTCGACCAGACCGAGCCAGACCCCCGCCTTGCGCAGCGCACCCATCCCGCGCCCTTCCCGTCCGCCCCGCGGCACGCACCCCGTGCCGTGTCACCTGCCGCAGGTGGGTCAAATCTGCTCGCCGGATCGGCATCCCCCTGGGCGCGCGTTTCGCGCCGCGCACCACAACCCGACGAGTGGAATGCCACTCCTACCAAACAACACCGATGTAATTTGCTCCTGTCGGCCAGGCTACCGCAGCGTGGGGCGCATTCCGAGTAACGCGCTGCCCACCCGGACATGTGTCGCGCCGTGCCGGATCGCCGACTCCAGATCCCCACTCATGCCGGCCGACACCAACGTCGCCTGCGGATGCTGGTCCCGGAACCCGGCCGCCACCTCCGCCAACCGGGCAAACGCCCGGTCCGGTTCCCAGCCCAGCGGCGCCACCGCCATCAACCCGCCAAGCCGCAGCCCGTCCGCACCCGCCACCACCTCGGCCACCGGATCGAGCCCCGCGTCCGGGTCGGCGGAGCCAGGCAACGCACCACCGCGACCCAGCGCCCCGTCAATGCTTACCTGAAGGAGGACCTCCAACGGTCGTTCCCGCTCGGCCACCGAAGCCCGATCCAGCGCCCGTGCCAACCGGACGCTGTCGACCGACTGCACCACGTCGGCGTACCGGACCACCGATTTCGCCTTGTTCCGCTGCAGCTGACCGACGAAGTGCCACCGGGGCGCCACCCCCGCCGCGGCCACCTCGGCCGCCTTCGCTGCGGCTTCCTGGTCCCGGTTCTCCCCGACCTCGGTGACCCCGAGCCCCACCAGGGCGACGACGTCACTCGCCGGGTACGTCTTGGTCACTGCGATCATGGTCACCGCCCCGGGGTCCCGACCGGCCGCCGCACAGGCGTCGGCGATCCGGGTACGGACTCGGGCAAGGCCAGCTGCGAGATCGACGCTCCGGTTGGTGGGCGCCGCGGCGGGGGTGTTGGTCATCGGCAGGACTCAGGAACCGTTCTTGAGGAAGTCGGGAACATCGACGTCGTCGAAGAGAACCCGACGCGGCGACTGCTGCGGGGCGGGGGTGGTTGGCGGCGCCGGCGCCGCGGGCGTCGCCGGTGCCGGCTGATTCTGGTTCGTCTTGCGGGCCGGCTCGGCCGCCTTGTATGCGGGCGCGCCTCCGTCGAAGCCCGCGGCGATGACGGTGACCCGCACCTCGTCGCCGAGAGCGTCGTCGATCACCGCACCGAAGATGATGTTGGCTTCCGGGTGGGCCGCGTCGGTTACCAGTTGCGCCGCATCGTTGATCTCGAACAGCCCCAGATCAGAACCGCCAGCGATCGAGAGCAGCACGCCCCGAGCACCGTCCATGCTCTGCTCCAGCAACGGACTGGAGATGGCCGCCTCGGCCGCCTCCACCGCCCGGTTCTCGCCCCGGGCGCTACCGATTCCCATCAGCGCGCTGCCGGCACCGCTCATCACGCTCTTGACGTCGGCGAAGTCCAGATTGATCAGACCGGGAGTGGTGATCAGGTCGGTGATCCCCTGGACACCGGAGAGGAGCACCTGGTCCGCGGTGCGGAAGGCGTCCATCATGGAGATGTTCCGATCACCGAGCGCAAGGAGCCGGTCGTTCGGGATCACGATCAGCGTGTCGCACTGGTTCCGCAACTCGTCAATGCCGGCCTCTGCCTGCACCTGGCGGCGCTTACCCTCGAACGAGAACGGCCGGGTGACCACGCCGATTGTCAGCGCGCCGAGCTTGCGGGCGATATTCGCCACCACCGGAGCGCCGCCGGTGCCGGTGCCACCGCCCTCACCGCAGGTCACGAAGACCATGTCGGCGCCCTTCAGGACTTCCTCAATCTCGTCGCGATGGTCCTCGGCCGCGTTCTTACCGACATCTGGGTTGGCACCAGCACCCAGACCACGGGTCAGTTCCCGCCCCACGTCGAGCTTGACGTCGGCGTCACTCATCAGCAGTGCCTGCGCATCGGTGTTGATCGCGATGAACTCGACGCCCTTGAGCCCAACCTCGATCATTCGGTTGACGGCGTTCACGCCGCCGCCACCGATACCGACGACCTTGATGACCGCCAGGTAGTTGTGCGGAGGTGTCATCTGAAGGTCCTTTCCCCCTCGAGATTGGCATGGGCCGCGCCACTCGGCTTGCCCAGGATCAACGGTTGACGACGCGGCCATCACCAGGGGCTCGGGTGTAAACCCTCACCCTCTACTAGAGGGTTACATTTATGTCAACCACTGATCCTCTTCGGGGCAACGTA
The DNA here is from genome assembly GCF_059570675.1 of Salinispora goodfellowii. Classification (NCBI taxonomy): domain Bacteria; kingdom Bacillati; phylum Actinomycetota; class Actinomycetes; order Micromonosporales; family Micromonosporaceae; genus Salinispora; species Salinispora goodfellowii. The sequence goes on from NZ_JCANTD010000004.1 coordinate 90,877, forward strand.
AGCGCCTCCGCCCAATGTGCCAAGCAACCCGGCGGCGTGTCGCCCCAGCGGGCAGATCACACATCATCGGACGGTCACCACGTCCGGTGCGCTGACATCGATCGTGGCCGCCGCCCCGTTCAGCAACGCGGTGGCAACTCGCGCCTTGTCTGCCCCCCGGGTCGCGTCCCCCCACACCACCCGCCGCTCATCGCGCAAGTGGAGCGTGAGTCGGGCCAGCCCCTCCACCGTGACGTCCACGAGCTCACCCCGCAGCTGCGGGGTGAGCTCGGCGAGCACCGCCAGGGCGGCCTGGGTCTCCGGATCGGCCGGGCCCGGCGTCGCCAGCCGAATCACCGGTAAGCCGTCGGGAGGAGCCGACAGCCGACGGAAGACGACCCCAGCAGCATCCACCACGAGAAACTGGCCCTGCTGCGGCACCACCGCCGCACCGGTCCGCTCGGTTAGCCGGACCACAAGGACATCCGGCCAGTTCCGCGTCACGTCAACCCGCTCCACTGCCGGCAGGCCACCGATGCGCTCCGCGGTGGCCGCAAGGTCCACCCGGGCCAGCGGCGTGCCGTCGGGCACACCGGCGACAGCACGCACCTCGACCGCGGTCACCAACTCGGCCCCCTCCACCCGCACCTCACGCACCCCGAACAGGCCGGTGCCGACCAGCACCCAGCCGATCAGCCCCGCCAGCGCCAGCCCGCCAGCCATGAACGCCCAGGGCAGGACCGCTCGCATTCGGCGCCGCCGGGCCCGGGCCATGAACCGTCGGGTCGAGGCGGGCACCGCGTCCCGACCGGCCCGAACCAGCTGCCAGCGGCGGGCCGGCCCCCGGCGGCCGACGCCCCCCTCCACCCCGGAGCTACGCCGACGCCTGGGCCGCGAGGTCATCCGGCGGTAGAAGCATCGGGAGTGGAGCCAGCCGGGAGGTCGGGGACGGTGCCCCCAATCGTCGTCGCACCCCCGACGTCACCACCGGGCACAGCGCCGGCGGTACCCGCCACACCCCGCTTCGACAGCGCGTCGAGTAGCTGGTCGCCCAGGAGCGAGCTGGGTGGCGCGCCCATCGTCACCACGACATCGCCCGCCCTGGCCCGGCGGGCCACCTCGACCGGCGCCGCCTCCCAGGAGTCCACGAAGATCTTCCGGTCGGCCGGCAGCGGCACCGCCTCGATCAGCTCCGCCGAGCCCTCCCCCGGCCCCCGGAGCTCCCCCGGGCCGAAGACCTCCAACAGCACCAACTCGTCGGCGACGGCGAGGGCCTCGGCGATCTCCGCCTGCAGGTCGCGGGTGCGGTAGAGCCGATAGGGCTGGAACACCACGAGTAGCCGTCCGTCGCCGGCCACCTCCCGCAACGTCCGCAGCGCCAGCGCAATAGGTGTCGGGTGATAGGCGTACTCGTCATAGACCAGCACGTCGTCCGCGACGCCCTTCCGCTCGAAGCGCCGCCGAACGCCCGGAAAGGCCGCCAGCGCGGCCTGCGCCGCCTCCAGTGGCAGGTCCAACAGGTACTCGGCGAGCACCGCCGAGGCGCTGTTGAGCCCCATGTGCCGCCCCGGCACCGGCAGCTGGAACTCGCCCAGCGACCGGCCGTCGATCTCGGCGAGGTACCGGATACCGCGGGTGGAGGAGGCCATCTCGGTCAGCTGTAGGTCCGCGTCGGCCGAGGTGCCGTACGTGTACACCGGTCGCCCCTCGGCCCGCAGCGTCTCGGCCAGTCGCCGGCTACCCGCGTCGTCAGCGCAGGTGATGATGAAGCCGTCCGGGTCGGTGAGGCGGGCGAAGTCAGCGAAGGCCGCTTCCAGATTGGCCAGGTCACCGTAGGTGTTCAGGTGGTCGGCCTCAATATTGGTGATGATCGAGACGAACGGTCGATAGATCAGAAAGGAACGGTCGCTCTCGTCCGCCTCCACCACGAAGTACTCACCCGTGCCGTGGTGCGCACCGGAACCGACCTCGGAGATCTCCCCGCCGATCACGAAGGACGGATCCACCCCGGCCTGCTGAAGCACCATGGTCACCATTGAGGTGGTGGTGGTCTTGCCGTGGGTGCCCGCCACCGCGACCGTCCGGCGGCCGGTCATCGCCGCGGCAAGCGCCTCGGAACGGTGCAGCACCCGCAGGCCACGCCGGCGCGCCTCCACCAGCTCCAGGTGGTCGGGCGGGATCGCCGAAGAGTAGACGACAGTGTCCACACCGTCGAGGTTGGTCGCCTCGTGAGTCATGTGGATGGTGCCACCCAGCGCCCGCAGGCCCGCCAGGGACGGCCACTCGCGCAATTCGCTGCCGGAGACCGAGATCCCGCGGGTGAGGAAGAGCCGGGCCAGGCCGCTCATCCCGACCCCGCCCGCCCCGATCAGATGGATGGCGCCGAGATCCTCCGCCGTCAGCTGACCAGCCGGGGAGAACTTCGCCGTGCTATTCCCGCTCACCGGGCCACCGCCTCGTAGACAAAATTGAGTAACGACTCATCGCCGTCACGATGCCCGTACGCCGCTGCGGCAGTCCCCATCGTGGCCAGCCGCTGCGGGTCGTGGATCAGCGGGATCACCGTGCTCTCCACCCAGGCCGGGGTCAGCTCGGCGTCGTCAACGAGTAGCCCGCCCCCGGCCTCCACCACCGGCACCGCATTTCGTCGCTGCTCCTGATTGCTGTGTGGGTACGGCACGTAGACCGTCGGCAGCCCGACCGCCGCCACCTCGGCACAGGTCATCGCCCCGCCCCGGCCGAGCATCAGATCGGCCGCGGCGTACCCCAGCTCCATCTGCGACAGGTACGGCACCGTCACGTACGGTGCGGGCAGGTCGGTCGGCACCGACACCGCCTCGTTCCGGGCACCGACGACGTGCAGCACCTGCACTCCGTTCCGAGCCAGTTCCTTGGCCGCCCCGACGACCGCCAGGTTGATCGAGCGGGCGCCCTGCGATCCGCCGGCGACGAAGAGCACCGGCAGGTCCGGCCGGAGCCCGAAGTGGGCGCGGGCGGCGGTACGCATGGCCGCCCGGTCCAGACCGGCGATGCCCCGGCGTAGCGGCACTCCCACCACCCGAGCCCCGCGCAGCGACTCGGCCTGCGCCGGCTGGTGCGGGAAGCCCACCGCGACGTGCTTGGTGAACTTCATGCCCAGCCGGTTGGCCACCCCCGGCGGCACATTGACCTCGTGGATGACGATCGGCAGCTCACGTCGCCAGGCGGCGAGGTACGCCGGGACCGAGACGTACCCGCCGAACCCCACCACCGCATCGGCCTGCACCTCGTCGATGACCTTGCCGGCTGCCCGGGCCGCGGTCCACATCCGGCCCGGGGTCTTCACCAGGTCCAGGTTGACCGAGCGGGGCAGCTGGTGCGCGGGGATCTGACGCAGGTCGTATCCGGCGGGTGGGATCAGCTCGTTCTCCAGCCCCCTGGGGGTGCCCAGGCAGGTGATCCGGATACCGGAGTCGTGCCGGCGCAGGCAGTCGGCGAAGGCGAGTAGCGGGTAGATGTGCCCCCCGGTGCCACCTCCCGCAAGCACCACCGAACGCAGCGGACCCATCACCGTCTCCTCTCCTCCGCCGACCCACGCCGGGCCCGGTTCGCCCGGACGGCACGCGGTGCGGCCTGGTCTTCTTCATGCCGCCCCCGGGACGCCCGGGCCCGGGGAACTGGTGGGGAACCCGGGCGGCGCCGGCCGGGGAGCGGCGGCAACGGGGCCCAGACTAGTCGGACCCATCGGGCCGGCGGACGGGCATGCAGGGCTCTCGCCGCATCAGGTTCGGCCCGGGCGAACGAGGCGAGCATGCCGACCGCGGCGAGCGTGACGACCAGGGCGGTCCCGCCCTCGGAGATGAATGGCAGCGGCACGCCGGTCAGCGGCAGCAACCCGATCACGCCACCAATGTTGATCACCGCCTGGCCGATCAGCCAGGCGGTCGCCCCGGCGGCGGCGAGCTGCCGGAACCGCCCGGCCACCCGGCGCGCGATCCGCAGCCCGGTGTACGCGAGCACCGCGAAGAGCGCCACGACCACACCGGACCCGACAGCACCCAGCTCCTCAGCGATGATCACGAAAATGAAGTCATTCTCCGCCGCCGGGAGCGCGCCCCACTTCAGGGAACCCTTGCCCAACCCGGTGCCGAACCAGCCCCCGTGCTCGATCGCGTACCGAGCCTGGAGCATCTGGTAGCACTCGTGCGCCTTGCAGGTGTCGAGCGGCGGCGGGTCAAAGAAAGTCGTCAGTCGCTCCAGCCGGAAGTTACCCTCGTCCTTCTCGCCCGACCCTTTCGACCCGGCGCCGTACGAGGCGACCGCCACCAGCAGACCGACCCCGAACAGCCCGATCGCGCTCAACACCGCGAAGACTCGCAACCGCACCCCGGCTGCCCAGAGTAGCCCGACGACCAGGGCCAGCAGACAGAGCAGCGTGCCGAGGTCGTTGTAGCCGACGAGTACGAACAGCAGCCCCAGCACCGGGAAGAGCGGCGTGGCCAACTCCCGCCACCAGCCGAGCCGGGCGCCCTTTCGGGCGAGCACATCGGCCCCCCACAGGACGAGGGCGAACTTCGCCAGCTCCGAGGGTTGGAGCTGGAACGGCCCGAGGTACAACCAGTTCCGGTCTGCGGAAAACGGGCCGATCTGGCCGACGCCCGCCAGCGAGCCGAGCACCAGCACCAGATTCAGCAGCAGCAACAACCCCACCGCGGCCCCGAGGGCGGGCCAGGCGACCGCCTGGAAGGTACGGACCGGCAGCCGCTGGCACGCCCAGAAAGCCACGATCCCGAACACCGCGAAGATGGCCTGCTCGGTCAGCGACGCGGTGGCATCGCCCCGTACGGCGAAGTCCTCCACGCTGGTCACCGAGAAGACCATGGTGAGACCGATCAGCAGCAGCAGGCCGACGCTGAACAGCAGAAGGTAGTAGGAGGCCAGCGGCCGGTCCAACAGGCCACGCAGCGCGGCCAAACCGCCGGCGGCACTCAGACCGCGCAGGGGCGGAGCGTCCGGAGGCACCTCCGGTACCCGCGCCACCGGCGGAACCTCGGCGGTACGCGTACTACCCGGCGGCCGGCGCCGCCCCGCCCCCGGGCTGTCCTCTTGATCTGGTCCCTCCCCCACCCACCCATCATCGCGGGTGGGGGAGGCGTGGCCCTCGCAACCGTCTCGTCGGCGTGTCGAGACGCTGGGTCCGGTCAACCGACGCGGGCGAGGAACTCGCTGTAGAACAGGCCCAGGGCGATCGCCACCCCGATGCCGGCGATGATCCAGAACCGCACCACGATGTTGACCTCGCTCCAGCCGGCGAGCTCGAAGTGGTGCTGCAACGGTGACATCCGGAAGACCCGCTTACCTGTGGTCCGGAACGAGATGATCTGGATCACCACGGACATCGTGATGATGACGAAGAGTCCGCCGATGATCGGCAGCAGCAGGATCGTCCGGGTCGACATCGCCATTCCGGCGATCAGACCACCCAGGCCCAGCGCCCCGGTGTCTCCCATGAAGATCCGGGCCGGCGAGGTGTTCCACCAGAGGAACCCGACGCAGGCGCCGGCCGCCGCGCCAGCGATCAACGCGATCTCCAACGGGTCCCGGACCGCGTAGCAGTACTCCTGGGTGTAGTTCGGGTCCGCGCACCAGTGCCGGTACTGCCAGAAGGCGATCAGCGCGTACGCCGCGAGCACCATCACCGAGGCGCCGGTGGCCAGACCGTCCAGACCGTCGGTAAGGTTGACGCCGTTGGTGGCGGCCATCACCACGAAGATGAAGAGGATGACCGCACCGACCTTGGTAAGCTCCAGCGCCGGGATGTCCCGGATGAAACTCAACGTCGTGCTGCCGACCGTCTCGGTGTTGGTCAACGTGCCCTGAGAGTCGGTCATGGTGCTCGGGAAGTAGAGCGCGATCACCCCGAACACCGCACCGACCAGGATCTGGCCGAGCAGCTTGCCGCGCTTGTTGAGGCCACCGCTGTGCCGCTTGCGGACCTTCAGGAAGTCGTCAATGAAACCCACCGCACCGGAGAACACCATCAGCCCCAGCAGTACCAGCGCCGTGATGGTCGGTTCGACCTGAGCGATCTGCGCGTCCGGCAGCGTGGTCAGAGCCAGGTGACCGGCGACGTACGCGATGACGGTGGCCAGGATGAAGACCACCCCACCCATCGTCGGCGTACCCTTCTTGCCCTGGTGCATCACCGGCCCCTCGGCCCGAATGGGCTGGCCGGCCTTCAACCGGGTGAAGACCTTGATCGCGATCGGGGTGCCGAACAGCGAGACCAGGAAGGCCACCCCGACCGCGACGATGACTGACCTCATGCCAGGTCACCGGCCAATCCCGCGCCCCGACCGGTCCCGGCGTCGGCGCGCAGCGCGTCCGCCACCTCCCAGGTGCGGTACCGCGAGCCCTTCACCAGGACGACGTCACCGGGCCGCAGGTCTCCCCGCAGCACCTCGACGGCGTCCGCCTGATCGGTGAGCTGCACCGATTCTCCTTCCCAGTCACGTACCGATGTTGCGCCCTGATGGATTGGGGCCGCCGCCGCGCCCACCACGAGCAGGCGGTCCACCCCGAGGCCGGCGGCGAGTCGCCCGACCTCGACATGTCCCTCCTGCTCGTACGGGCCCAGTTCGGCCATGTAGCCGAGCACCGCGATGGTGCGCCGCCGCTCGAACCCGGCCAGCGCCCGCAGGGCGGCTGCCATGGAGGCGGGGTTGGCGTTGTACGAGTCGTCGATGACGGTGACCCCGTCCACCCGCTCGAAGACATCCATCCGGCGACTCGAGACCAGCCCGAGCTCACCCAGGGCGGCCGCCAGCTCGGTCACCGGCATTCCCAGTTCCCGGGCGACCGCGGCGGCGGCGAGTGAGTTGGACACCTGGTGCCGGCCGGTCAGCCCGAGCCGCACCGGCGCGCGCCCCTCCGGAGTCACCAGCGTGAACGAGGGCCGGCCCCGCTCGTCCAGCACCACGTCAACGGCCCGCACATCGGCACCGGCCGCCTCACCGAAGTGGACCACCCGGGCCCGGGTTCGCGTCGCCATCGCGGCGACGAGGTCGTCGTCGGCGTTGAGCACGGCCAGCCCCTCCGCCGGCAGCGCCGCCACCAGCTCCCCCTTCGCCAGGGCGATGGTCTCTCGGGAACCGAACTCACCGATGTGGGCCACTCCCACGTTGAGTACCACGGAGATCTGCGGCGGCACCACCTCGCAGAGGTAGCTGACGTGCCCCACCCCGCGGGCCCCCTTCTCCAACACGAGGTAACGCGTGCCCGGGTCGGCCTGGAGTGCCGTGTAGGGGTGCCCCAGCTCGTTGTTGAACGAGCCGGGCGGGGCGACCGTCGGCCCCAGTCGGGCGGTGAGGGCAGCGATCAGGTCCTTGGTGCTGGTCTTACCGGAGGAGCCGGTGAGGCCGACGACGGTCAGCTCGGGCAGCCGATCCGTCACTGCGCGGGCCAGTCGCCCCAGCGCCAGCTGGGCGTCGGCTACCAGCACCATCGGCACGCCGGGCAGCACCCGGGTGCCGAGCACCGCCACCGCGCCCGCCCGGATCGCCCCGTCGGCGTAGTCGTGCCCATCCACCCGTTCCCCGGGGAAGGCGACGAAGAGCCCGCCCGGCGCGACCTTGCGGGAGTCGAACTCGACCGAGCCGGTGACCACCACGCTCGGGTCGGCGGCGACCAACCGGCCGTCAACCGCTGCCGCCACCTCGGCCAGGCTCAGCCGGATCACGACTGCCCCGGCCGGTCGCCGAAGCGGGCCCGCAGCGCGGCGGCCAGCTCCGTACGGTCATCGAAGGGATGCATCTGCCCGCCAACCTCCTGCCCCTGCTCGTGCCCCTTGCCCAACAGCGCCACCACGTCCCCGGGCTCGGCGAGCTCGACCGCCTCCGTGATCGCCGTACGCCGGCCAGGCACCTCCAGGACCTGCACCTCGGTGTCGGCTCGCCGCACTCCGGCGAGCACCTCGGCCCGGATCTCGGCGGGATCCTCGGTCCGCGGGTTGTCGTCGGTCACCAGCACCACATCCGCTCCCTGGGCGGCGGCGACGCCCATCAGGGACCGCTTGCCCCGATCCCGGTCGCCGCCGGCGCCGAGTAGGCAGATCAGCCGCCCGGTGCTGAACTCCCGCAGGGCGGCCAGCGCGGCGACGATCGCATCGGTCTTGTGCGCGTAGTCGACGACGCCACGCACCGGGCCGGGGGACGGCACCAGCTCCAGCCGACCGGGAACGCCGCCGCAGTCGGCCACCCCCGCGACGGCGGGCCGCGGCGCCACCCCGGCCGCCACCAGCACGGCGACGGCGAGCAGCGCGTTGGCGACGTTGTGTCGACCGGGCAGGGCGACCCCGGCGGGCAGGGCCAGCCCGTCCGGGCCGTGCAGGGTGAAGCGCTGCGCGTACCCCTCGCCACCGACCTCCTCGGCCCACCAGTTGGCGCGGCGGTCACCGGCCGCGGAGTAGGTCACGGTGGCGGGTCGACGCAGCGGGATCAACGCCGGGTCGTCGTAGTTGAGCACCTCCACCGCGCAGCGGCCGTCGAAGAGCTTCGCCTTTTCGGCGAAGTAGTCCGCGGAGTCGGCGTGGAAGTCGAGGTGGTCGGAGCCGAAGTTGGTGTAGCCGCCGACGGTGAACCGGACGCCGCCGACCCGCCCCATCGCCAGGGCGTGGCTGGACACCTCCATGACCACGGCGGTGACGCCGCGCTCTCGAGCAGCGGCGAGCATGGCGTGCAGATCGGTTGCCTCGGGCGTGGTCCGGACACTCTCGATCACCAGATCACCGAGGCGGGTCTCCACGGTGCCGATCAGGCCGGTGGTGTGCCCGGCCGCCCGCAGCCCGGACTCGACCAGGTACGCCGTGGAGGTCTTGCCCGCGGTTCCGGTCACCCCGATCACCGTCAACCCGGCGGTCGGATCGCCGTACACCACACTGGCCAGATCTCCCAGCACGGCCCGCGGGTCCGGCACCACCAGCATGGGCAGACCGGCTTCCGCGGTCGCCGCCGCGCCATCCGGGTCGGTCAACACGGCCACCGCGCCAGCCTCGGCCGCGGCCGAGACGAACTCGGCGCCGTGCCGCCGGGCACCGGGCAGGGCCGCGTACAGGTCGCCGGGGCGGACCTCCTGGCTGGCGTGTGTCACTCCGGTGACCGTCGGTTCCGTTGGACCGGACCGGAGATCAACGGCGTCCGCGCCGGACTCGGCGGCGAGCCGAGCGGCGAGGTTACCGAGCCGGATTCCGGTCACGCTACGAGGGCGAGGTTTGCCGGACACGGCGTCAGACCCTACCCGGTCGTCCGGTTCCGGCCGCACAGCCGCCCCGGTGGTTCGTCGGCACGCACCGATGATGTCCCGTCTACGCTGGTCAGCGGGGAAAGACGTCAAAGTTGGGCGGTGGGACCTGCGACAGCGGCACCCGATAGTGCTGGAGGGTGAACCGCATCATGTCGGCGAATACCGGCGCGGCGATGTCGCCACCCCCACCATTGGGAGTGTGGGCGAAGACAGCGATCACGTAACGGGGCTTCTCGGCCGGCGCCATCCCGATGAACGCCGCCACCTCACCGGGCTGTTTCTGCCCGTCTACCAGCCGCGTGCCCGTGCCGGTCTTGCCGGCCACCCGGTAGCCGGGGACCGCCGCGGCCCGACCGGTCGCGCCGTCTACGGTGGTCACCGCCTCCAGGATGGTACGCAGCTCGGCGGCGGTCTCCGGGGTCAGCACCTCCCGGGTCGTCGGCGCCTCCGGCGTTGTCCGCTCTCCCCGCGGCCCGACGATCTCCTTCACCAGCCGTGGCGCGACGTACGTGCCGTCGTTGGCGATGGTCGCGTAGACGGCAGCCATCTGGATCGCGGTGGCGTCCACACTGTGCCCGATCGGCACCGACCCGTGCGACGAGTCGCTCCACTCGTCGGCGGGCAGCAGCGCGCCGCTCGCCTCGCCGAGTAACCCGACACCGGTCGGCTCACCGAGCCCGAAGCGCTGCTGGTAATCGATGAGCCGGTCCGGACCGAGTTGGTCGGCGACCTCGATGGTGCCGACGTTGGAGGAGAAGGCGAGCATCCCGGGGATGCTCATGGTGCGCCCGTTCACCGGGTGCGTGTCGGGGATACGCGTGTCGCCCTTGACTACGCTGTTCGCCACCGGGAACGCCGTCTGCGGGGTGATCACGCCCTCCTGGAGGGCAGCGCCGAACGTGATCGCCTTGTGCACCGACCCCGGCTCGACCACGAACCCGGTCGCCACGTCGACCCGGTCCGCCGGGTCGCTCTCCTGCCAGTTCGCGACGTCGTAGGTGGGGTAGGATGCCTGGGCCAGAACCTCGCTGGTGCCCACCTCCAGGACGACCGCGGTGGCGGTCGAGCCGTTGACCGCCGCCATCGCCTCGGCCAGCTTGGCCTGGACCACGTACTGCAGGTCCCGGTCGAGGGTGAGGCGCAGCGAGCTGCCCGGTTTCGCCTCGGTCGTCTCGCTGAAGCCCCCGGGGATCTGCACGCCCCACCCCGCCACGCCCCACCCCGCCTCGTAGCGTTCCAGGCCGTCCTTGCCAGCGAGCACCCTGTCATAGCCGGCCTCGAGCCCTTCCAGGCCATTCATCTCCTGGCCGGTGACGCCGATCAGGTTGGCGGCCAGGCTCCCACCGGGGACCTCCCGTCGCTCATCCCGGCGGTCTCCGATGCCATCCAGCTCAAGGTCCTCAATCTGCTCGGCCAGGTCAACGTCCACCCCCCGTTTGAGGTATACGAACTGCAGTGCGTTGCCGTTGGGCCCGTCGCGTTTCCGCATCTTGTCGGCGAGCTTCGACGCCGGGATACCGAGCGGCTCGGAGAGCGCCTGCGCGGTGGCCACCGGATCGTCGATCTGGGTCGGGTCGGCGAAGATATACCGAGCCTCGACACTGTGCGCCAGCACCTCCCCTTCCCGGTCCTGGATCGAACCGCGAGGCGCCGGCAGAACCACGACTTTCAGCCGGTCGTCGACTCCGGCACCGGCGTAGTCCGGATTCTCCACAACCTGCAGCACCACGAGCCGGATACCGATGACGGTGAACAGGGTCAGCACCAGCGCGGTGCCGAGCCGCAGCCGACGGCCGGCGTCGGCCAGGCGGGGTGGCCGCAGTCGGCGGCGTCGCTTCGGCCGAGCTGAGGTCGGGCGCGGCGGGCGTCGCCGCGGCGGTGGCTCCTCCGCCGGTGGACGCCGGGGCACGGTGCGCACCACCGAGGTACGACGCGGCGGGTTCGCCCGCCGGGCAGCACCGGCCCGCCCACCGCTGAGCACCTGGAGTGCCGGACGAAACGGGTCACCGGAGCGATCGCGACCTCCCTGCGGTGCCCGACGGGGCTCGGCGCGACCGGCGCGGGCCTCCCCCAGCCGCTGCTCGCCGATGCTGCGGCCGCGGGGGGTGTAGGCCCGGGCACCAGAGATGCCCCCGCCCGACTCGGTCGGGCGGGGGTCGGCTGAACTGTCGGCGCGGGACGGGCCGCGCCGGGACCCCTTGGCGTCCCGGCGCGGCTCCTCCGATCTGGGTGGCACGGCTATCCCCCGGTACCCGGCTGGCCGACCCCCGACAAGGGCCCGCTGCCCGGCTGTGGTATGTCGATGGCCGCGCCGCCGTCGGGAAGCTGGATGTAACCCGGCTCGAGCTCGACGAGACCAAGCTTGCGCGCGGCTTCGAGCAGGTTTCCCGGTGCCTCCGCCTCGGTGATCTGTTGGTTCAGCTGCTGCTGCTGCAGGTTGAGGGTGGTCTGCTGCTCCCGGAGCTCATCCAGCCGAATCGCGTTCTCGTTAATCTTGGTGTTTACCAACAGGATGCCGAGCACCCCACCGACCACCAGTGCCACGACCAACGTGGCAAACGGTGCGCGCGGCACCGACACCGGAGCCGGTGGCGCCACCCGTAGTCGGGTCGTTCGAGTGCTGACCGTCCGCGCGCTCGGACGCAGCGCCGCGGTGCCCTGGGTCGGGAACGCACGCGTGCCCCGCGCGCGGGTCGCCCCCGACCGCGGCTGGGTGCCGGTGCGCGTGGCCCGCTCCGCCGCGATCCGGCCCCCCGACCGCGGTGTGCGCTGCCCGTCACCGGCCCCGTTCCGGCGGTCGCGCTTGTCAATCATCATGTCCCTCCCCCTCGTCATCCGCTCCTGTCCCGTCATCCCCCGAGGCCGACCGCCGCACGGCCGACCCCGTCCCCGGTTGGTGCATCGCTCGGACCCGCCGCCGGTACCGTTCGCGGTCGGTACGCTGGCGCTGCTGCATGGTCGGATCGAGCCGTTCGGCGGCCCGCAGCCGCACCGAGGCGGCCCGTGGGTTCACTGTGACCTCCGCCTCGCCGGGCAGCTCCGCCCCTCGGCTGAGGAGCCGGAAGGTCGGGCCGGTCCCCGGCAGCTCGACCGGAAGGTCGATCGGACCCTTGCTACGAACCCGGTCCGCGAGCGCCACTTTGGTGAGCCGGTCCTCCAACGAGTGGTAGGACAGGACCACCATCCGACCCTCGATCGTGAGCCGGTCGAGCGCCGCCGGCAGCGCCGTCTCCAGCGCCGCCAACTCTCTGTTCACTTCAATCCGTAGCGCCTGAAAAGTTCGCTTTGCCGGATGACCACCGGTGCGCCGGGCCGGCGCGGGGATGGTCTGTCGGACCAACTCGGCCAGCCGCGCCGACGAGGTGATCGGGGCCCGGTCCCGCTCCCGAATGATCGCCGAGGCGATCCGCAGCGCGAACTTCTCCTCGCCATAGACCCGCAGCACCCGGGCCAGCTCCGGATGCGAATAGGTGTTGACCACCGCTTCGGCGGTCACTCCCCGGTTCTGGTCCATCCGCATGTCCAACGGGGCGTCCTGCGCATAGGCGAACCCGCGGTCGGGCGCGTCAAGCTGCAACGAGGAGACCCCGAGATCGAAGAGGATCCCGTCCACCGCCGGATGGCCGAGCTCATCGAGCACCTCGGGCAACTCGTCGTAGACGGCGTGCGCCAGGTGGACCCGGTCAGCGAAGCGGGCCAGTCGTACGCGGGCGTGCGCCAGCGCCTCGGTGTCCCGGTCCAGCCCCACCAGCACGGTCCGCGGATGCGCCGCCAGGATCGCCTCGGCGTGCCCACCCAGCCCCAGCGTGGCGTCAACATAGACCGTCTGCCCCGGCCGGTCCAGCGCGGGAGACAGCAGCTCTAGACAGCGCTCAAGCAGCACCGGCACGTGCGCGCCGCGCAACTCCCCCATGTCGCCCCCCACTGGTTCCGTCCCGTCTGTCGTGCCGTGCCTGTCGTCGGACGGCGCCCCATCGCCGTACCGCCAGATCCCCATCCGCTCCCGCCCGCCTTCCGGCAACGGCCCCCGATCGGATCGTGCGCCTGGCACCGGGGAAGGGATGCCAGGAACTCGAAAGCGGCTGGAGATCTCGCAGTACGCCAGGCGCCGTCGCGCCTACAGACCGGGCAGCACCCCCTCCTCGATGTCAGCGAATTCGTCTTCACTCTCGGCAAGGTAGCTCTCCCATGCGACCCGGTCCCAGATCTCCACCCGGGTGTGCGCACCGATCACCACCAGATCCCGGTCGAGCGCGGCATACTCCCGCAGGTGGCCCGGGATGGTCACCCGCCCCTGTTTGTCGGGGACCTCGTCGTGCGCGCTGGCGAAGAAAACCCGGCTGTAGGCCCGGGCCGCCTTGTGCGTCATCGGCTGCGCGCGCAACTGATCCGCGATGTGCTGGAACTCCGGCGTCGGGAATACGTAGAGGCAACGCTCCTGCCCTTTGGTGATCACGACACCCCCCGCTAGCTCATCCCGAAACTTCGCCGGAAGAATCAGCCGACCCTTGTCGTCCAGGCGCGGAGTGTGGGTGCCGAGGAACACGGCCCTAACCCCCTCGCCCCTTCAAGCGGCGTTCGCGGCGCCGCTGACCCCCGGGCCGGTGGGCCCTCCCGGCCGCACCATCGGGCCCCACTCTACTCCACTTCCCTCCACCTGCAACCAGAATCGCCCGCGCGGCGCGGCGACCGTTCCACCAAAACCGCACGTCAAAGCGGGTGGAGCGGAGTGGAGGGCAGCACCACGCCGGGAGCCGTCCACCGTCCGGCATAGATCGACTCCACTTCCATCCCCGATCGGCTCGGCCGCGTCGGGCAACGAGTCGAAGCGTTCCGCGCCAGCAGCGATCTGGGGAGCCCGGGCGTGGAGTAACCTCGCTCGCGTGACGGACGCGAGAATGCCCCTACGGGCGAAGGTGGCCAGCTCTGTGTCGCGGACCGCCGCGGCCCTGTCGCGGGCCGCGGGCCGCGGGGACGGCTCGGTTATCGGTGGTTGGATCGGTCTGAAGATTGACCCAGAGCTACTCGCGCACCTCGCCGCGGGCCGCGCCATCGCCCTGGTGTCCGGCACCAATGGCAAGACCACGACCACCCGCCTCGCCACCGCCGCGGTCGGCGTACTCGGCAAGGTCGCCACCAACTCGTTCGGCGCGAACATGCCCACCGGGCACACCTCGGCGCTCGCCAAGGCCGGCAGCACCCCGTACGCGGTGCTCGAGGTGGACGAGCACTACCTCGCGCAGGTGCTGGACGCCACCGACGCCCACGTGGTGGCGCTCCTCAACCTCTCCCGCGACCAGCTGGACCGGGCCCGGGAGGTCGCCATGATGGCGCAGCTCTGGCGGGCGGCGCTGATCCGCCACCCCGAACTGCGGGTCATCGCCAACGCGGACGACCCGATGGTGGTCTGGGCCGCCACCCCGCCGGCCAATCACGATCAGCGCCTCACCCCGCCCCAGGTCACCTGGTTCAGCGCTGGCCAACGCTGGCACGACGACTCCTGGGTCTGCCCCGAGTGCGGCTCGACCATCGCCCGGCGGGACAGCCAGTGGTGGTGCACCGGCTGCCCACTGCGCCGGCCACAGCCGCAGTGGTCCGTCGAGGACGACGGCGTGATCGATCCGACCGGTGCCTGGCACAAGGTCCAGCTCCAACTCCCGGGCACGGTCAATCTCGGCAACGCCGCCACCGCCCTCGCCCTCGCGGCCGAGTTCGGCGTACGACCGGTTGACGCCGTACTCAAGCTCGGCTCAGTCACCTCGATCGCCGGCCGGTACGCGCAGGTCGAACGAGACGGCCGGCTGATCCGCCTGCTGCTGGCGAAGAACCCGGCCAGCTGGCTGGAGGCGTTCGACATGGCCGACGAGGCGCCGACCCTGCTGTCCATCAACGCCCGCGACCCGGACGGGCTGGACACCTCCTGGCTCTTTGACGTCGACTTCAGCCCGCTGCGGGGCCGGCAGGTGCTCATCACCGGCGACCGAGCGTTCGACCTGGCCGTCCGACTCGACGTGAACAACGTGCCGTTCCAGCACGTACGCACCTTTACCGAGGCGATCCAGTCGGTCCCACCAGGCCGACTGGAGGTCATCGCGAACTACACCGCGTTCCAGGACATCCGAGCGGAGTTGGACCGTGTTCTCTGACAGCCTGCGCATCGTCTGGGTCTACCCGGATCTACTCTCCACCTACGGTGACCGGGGCAACGCACTCATTCTGGCCAGCCGCGCCCAGCGGCGCGGCTACCCGGTCGAGGTGCTGGAGGTCCGCTCCGACCAACCGTTGCCTGCCACCGCCGACATCTACCTGGTCGGTGGCGGCGAAGACGGCCCGCAGGCGCTCGGGGCGCAACGGCTCATCGCCGACGGCGGCCTACACCGTGCCGCCGCACAGGGCGCGGTGGTGTTCGGTGTCTGCGCCGGCTACCAGCTCCTCGGCTCCTCCTTCTTCGCCAAGGGCACCAAGTACCCCGGCCTCGAACTGCTGGACCTCTCCTCCGACCGGGGCCCCGCCCGCGCCATCGGCGAACTAGCCGGCAACATCGACTCACGGCTGGGCCTGCCACCGCTGTCCGGCTTCGAGAACCACGGTGGGCGTACCCGCCTCGGCCCGGAGGTGTCACCGCTGGCCCAGGTGACCGCCGGGATCGGCAACGACACCAAGACCGAAGGGGCCTGGCGGGGCAAACTGCTCGGCACCTACTCACACGGACCGGCCCTGGCTCGTAACCCGGCCCTGGCCGACCTGCTGCTGTGCTGGGCAGTCGGTGTCAACCAGCTCCCCCCACTGGACGACACCTGGTCAGACCGGCTCCGCGCCGAACGTCACGCCGCAGTGGCTGCCGCCGCCCGACCATGACCCACGACGGCCGCCGCGACATCACCCCCCGCGGCGGCCACCACGATCCGGGCACCCCCCACCGCCGGCAACCCCCCGCTGTCCAGCCCCGCTGGTGGCGGGGGAAAGACCCGGCGGCCGGCCGGTTCGGCCTGCTACTGCTCCTGCTCGCCGGGTTCGGAGTGGCGCTGCTGGTGGTTCCCCGCCCGAACCCGGCCCACCTGCCCCACCTGGCCGACCAGTTGGGTGGGTACGCCCCGATCACCGCGATCGGCGGCGGCGCGCTCCTGCTCGTTGCGCTGGTCCCCCGTACCTTCATCACCCTGGCCGCCGGTGCGCTCTTCGGCGCCGTGGAGGGGGCCGCGTACGCGCTCGGCGCGGCACTGCTGGCAGCCGCCATCGGCTTCACCATCGGCCGGTTCCTCGGTCGGGAGTTCGTCGCCGACCGGATTCGCGGTCGCCTCGCCCGGCTGGACGGCTGGTTCACCCGGCAGAACGTACTCGGTGTCGTGACCGTACGGCTGCTGCCAATCGCCGGCTTCGGCCTGGTCAGCTACGGCTACGGCACCACCGGGGCGCGGGTGTTGCCGTTCCTGGTCGGCAGCGTCGTCGCCTCCGCGCCGACCGCCTTCGGATACGCCGCCGTCGGCGCCGCGGTCACCTCACCCGACGAGGTCAACTGGTTCGCCGCCGCCCCGGCCGGGCTCGGCCTGATCGCCAGCGCAGTGCTCCTCCACCGCTGGTGGCGCGCCGAGCGGACCAGCGGGGCACGCCGGCCCAGGACGGACTCGTAGCCGGCGCCGAGCAGGCGCACCTATCGGTCATGGGGTTGTGGTGGGGCGGTGCTTCCCGGACCGGCACCCACCCGGCACCACAACTCCGTGCTCGGCGGTGTGGGCTGAGGAGTGGACCTCAGGCCACGACGGAGACCATTCGGCCCCGGACCACGATGACCTTGCGGGGTTCCTTGCCGGCCAGCGTGGCGGCGACCGCCTCCAGCGCCGCCGCCCGGACGCTCTCCTCCGCCGCGTCGGCCGGCACCTCGATCCGACCCCGCACCTTGCCGTTAACCTGCACCGGGTACGTCACCGACTCGGCCACCAGCAGGGCCGGATCGGCGACCGGGAAGTCGGCGTAGGTCAACGAGGTCTCGTGACCCAGCCGGCGCCACAGCTCCTCGGCGATGTGCGGAGCAAACGGCGCCAGCATCAGCACCAACGGTTCGGCCACCTCGCGCGGCGTCGCCGGTAGCCGGGTCACCGCGTTGGTCAGCTCGATCAGCTTCGCGATCGTGGTGTTGAACCGCATCGCGTCCAGATCGCCCCGGACCCCGTCCACGACCCGGTGCAGCAGTCGACGGGTCGCCTCGTCGGCCGGGGCGTCCACCACCCGGGACGCGCCGCTGCGCTCATCCACGATCGCCCGCCAGACCCGCTGCAGGAACCGGAACGACCCCACCACAGCCCGCGTCTCCCAGGGGCGGGAGACCTCCAGCGGGCCCATCGACATCTCGTACACCCGGAACGTGTCCGCCCCGTACGCGGCGCACATCTCGTCCGGTGTCACCACGTTCCGCAGGGACTTGCCCATCTTGCCGTACTCGCGGTTGACCTGGTCGTCGCCCAGGTAGTAGGCGCCGGAGCGCTCGACCACCTCCTCCGCCGGCACGTACGCGCCGCGGGCGTCGGTGTACGCGTACGCCTGGATGTAGCCCTGGTTGAACAGCTTGCGGAACGGCTCGAAGCTCGACACGTGCCCCAGGTCGTACAGCACCTTGTGCCAGAACCGGGCGTAGAGCAGGTGCAGTACGGCATGCTCGGCGCCGCCGACGTACAGGTCGGTGCCCCCGCAGTCGCCCTCGCCGCGCGGGCCCATCCAGTACCGCTCGGTCTCCGGGTCGACGAAGCGGTCGGTGTTGGTGGGATCCAGGTAGCGCAGCTCGTACCAGCAGGAGCCGGCCCACTGCGGCATCACGTTGGTCTCCCGGGTGTAGCGCTTCGGACCGTCGCCCAGGTCCAGCTCCACCTCGACCCAGTCCCGACGTCGCGACAGCGGCGTCTCCGGGTTCGACTCCGCGTCCGCCGGATCGAAGGTGCGGGGCGAGAAGTCATCCACCTCGGGCAGCTCGACCGGCAGCAGCTCCTCCGGCAGGGCGATGGCGGCGCCGGTCTCGTCGTACACGATCGGGAACGGCTCACCCCAGTACCGCTGCCGGCTGAACAGCCAGTCCCGCAGCCGGTAGGTCACCGCGCCCGAGCCGTGGCCCTCCGCCTCCAGCCAGGCGATGGTCCGGGCCTTGGCCTCGACGACAGCCAGGCCGTTCAGGTCCAGGCCGCGTTCGGGCACGGCGCTGTTGATGGCCGGGCCCTCACCGGTGTACGCCTTGCCGGCAAAACCCTCGGCCGGCTGGACGGTACGGACGATGGGCAGGTCGAACACCTCGGCGAAGGCCCAGTCCCGCTCGTCCTGACCGGGCACCGCCATGATCGCGCCGGTTCCGTAGCCGGCCAGCACGTAGTCGGCGATGAAGATCGGGACCTGGGCACCGGTGACCGGGTTGGTGGCGTACGCCCCGGTGAAGACGCCGGTCTTCTCCTTCGTCTCGGCCTGCCGCTCCAGGTCGGTCTTTGCCGCGGCCACCTTGCGATAGCCCGCCACCGCCGCCCGTGGGCTGGCCTGCCCGCCGGTCCATGCCTCCGGCACCCCCGCCGGCCAGGCCGTCGGTACCAGTTCGTCCACCAGGTCGTGCTCGGGCGCCAGCACCAGGTAGGTGGCGCCGAAGATCGTGTCCGGCCGGGTGGTGAAGACGCTGATCCGCTGCGCGCCCCCCGGGTGAGAGTCCGCGGCCGAGGTGGGGAACTCGATGTGCGCACCGATGGAGCGGCCGATCCAGTTCCGCTGCATCAGCTTGATCGGCTCGGGCCAGTCCAGCTGCTCCAGGTCGTCCAGGAGCCGGTCACCGTACGCGGTGATCCGCATCATCCACTGCTTCAGGTTCCGCTTGAAGACCGGGAAGTTGCCCCGCTCGGAGCGGCCGTCGGCGGTGACCTCCTCGTTGGCCAACACGGTGCCCAGCCCCGGGCACCAGTTGACCGGTGCCTGCGAGACGTACGCCAGCCGGTGTTGGTCAACGACGGCCCGCCGCTCGGCGTCGGTCAGCTCACCCCACGGTCGCCCGTCTGGGGTACGCCGGACACCGCCGGAGAACTCGGCGATCAGCTCGGCGATCGGGCGGGCCCGCTTCGCCTCGCTGTCATACCAGGCGTTGTAGATCTGCAGGAAGACCCACTGGGTCCAGCGGTAGAAGTCGGCCTCAATGGTGGCCACCGAGCGGCGCTCGTCGTGCGCCAGCCCCAGCCGGCGCAGCTGCGCCTTGTACCGGGCGATGTTCGCCTCGGTGGTGGTACGCGGGTGGGTGCCGGTCTGCACCGCGTACTGTTCAGCGGGGAGCCCGAAGGCGTCGAAGCCCATCGCGTGCAGCACGTTGCGCCCAGCCATCCGCTGGTAGCGGGCGAAGCAGTCGGTGCCGATGTAGCCCAGCGGGTGGCCGACGTGCAGCCCGGCACCCGACGGGTACGGGAACATGTCCAGTACGTACAGCTTCTCCGCTCCCGCCCGCGGATGCTCGGGGTCGGCCAGCGGGCCGGTCGGGTTGGGGGCGTGGAAGGTGCCCTCGCGTTCCCAGGTGTCCTGCCAACGGCGCTCGATCTCGTCGGCCAGGGCCGCCGTGTAGCGGAAGGGGGGAATCTCGCTGGCCGGTGCGGCTGCCTCAGTCATGGCTCTCCTCGCTTCAGTCGGCGCGGATGGTCTCGTGCGGGTCGGTTGGTGCTCGCCACCCGCCGGCGGGACCGGGCCGGCGACGGGCACAAAAAAGCCCCTCACACAGGAGGGGCCGCCGTGCTGTCGCGCGTTCAGCGCATCAGCACGGCCCGGTAAGAAGCACGAAGACTCCGGCCATGCCCCGGAGTGTACCCCGCCGACCCCCGGGAGCGCGCCCGCGGCCACCCGAGCCGGTCCGCCCCGGACCCGTCCGGCCCGGAGCGGTCATCTCCGGCCCGGCCGCCGGCGTGCCCGGGACCGGTCATTCCCGGGACCGTCCGGCCCGGAGCGGTCATCTCCGGCCCGGCCGCCGGCGTGCCGCTGGACCCGCCCGCCGAGTTCGTCGTAGCGCGTGCTGTCGGCCAGCGGGCTACCCGCCCGATAGGCGGCTCGGGCCAGGGCGTACCCGCCGACCGGCGCCGAGACGAGCTGCAGCCCGATGGCGACCAGTCCCACCAGCACCGTCCGGGGGTCGGGCAGCAACACCACCACCGCCAGCAGGACGCAGATCAGGCCCAGGCTGCCGGACTTCGCGACGGCGTTCATCCGGTTGTAGACATCGGGCAGTCGGATCAGCCCGACGGAGCTGATCACGATCAGGCCGGCGCCGATGACCAGCAGCGCGGAGGCGACCAGCATGCGAATCATGGCCGCCGCCGATGCACCAGACGGGCCAACGCGACCGTGGCCAAGAAGCTGACCAGGGTGCCGGTGAGGACCAGGTCCAGCAGCCCGGGCGCGTCCAACCGCACCGCCAACACCGCCACCGCTGCCAGGAACACGAAGAAGCCGTGGTCGAGCGCGGCCGCACGGTCGGCGTCAGTGGGGCCGACGATCAATCGGCCGAGCACCACGGTCATCGACAGGGCGAGCACCACCAGCACCACGTCGAGCAGGAACATCCGTCACCCACCTCCCTCACCACCGGTCCGGCCGCCGCCGACCGGCCGGACGGCAGCCAACAGCCGCCCCTCCAGCTCCGCCACGGCGCGGCGAAACGCCGGCGCGTCGTCGGCGTACATGCCGTGCACCCACATCACCCGCGGGTCCCGCCGTACCGCCAGCGCGAGGGTGCCCGGGGTCAGGGTGACGAAGAGCGTGAGCAGAGCCACCTCGGAGTCGGTCCGGGCGCGCAGCGGAACCCGAACCACCGCGGGCTGCAGCCCCAGGCCCGGAGTGACGATCTCCCGGGCCACCACCAGGTTCGCCTGCACCAGCCGACCCGTGAACCAGGCCAGGAACCCCACGATCCGCGCCATCCGGGCCGCGGCCCGCCGCACCACGTCACCCACTGCCCGGCCCACCCCACCGCTCACTGCCCGCTCACCGCCCGCCGCACCACGCCGCTCACCGGCCGCCGCAGCACGCCGCTCATCGGCCGCCGCACCACGCCGCTCATCGGCCGCCGCAGCACGCCGCTCATCGGCCGCTCACCGCCCGCACATACCCGGCCGGCTCCAGCAGCCCCGCCGCGGCGTCGTCGGCCACCTGCAGCAGCGGCCCGCCCAACGGCCCGAGCAGCAGCGCGCACCCGCCGAGCGCCAACGGCGGTCCCAGCAGCGCCAGACCGGGGCGGGCGGTTCGCTCCCGGGCCGCTCGCGGCACCTCACCCCAGAACGCGACACCCCAGATCTTCAGCATCGACAGCAGCGTCACCAGGCTGACCAACACCGCCACCGTCAGCACGAGCCAGTCACCGACCTCGTTTGCGGCCCGCAGCACCAGAAACTTGGCGAGAAACCCGCCGAACGGGGGTAGACCGGCCAGTGACAGGGCGGCGACGCCGAAGGCCAACGCGAGCAGCGGGCTGGACGAGGCCAGCCCACCCAGCCGACTCAACCGGTCGGTACCGCGGGTGGCCGCCACCACCGCCGCGCACAGAAACAGTGCCGCCTTCACCAGCACGTACTGGGCCAGGTAGAAGATGGCGGCGGCGAGACTCGCGGCGGTGAACAGGGCCAACCCGAGCAGCACGTACCCGATCTGGCTCACCATGTGAAAGGCCAGCACCTTCCGCATCGAACCGACGCCGATCGCGCCGAGCACCCCGATCACCATGGACGCCAGCGCCACCGCCACCAGCAACGGGTGGTACGCCGGGTCGCCGCCGTACAACACGGCGTAGATCCGGATGATCGCGTACAGCCCCACCTTGGTGAGCAGACCGGAGAAGAGCGCGACGACCACCGGTGACGCGACCGGGTAGGCGCGGGGCAGCCAGTCGTGCAGCGGCACGAGTGCGCCCTTGAGCGCGAACGCCAGCAGCACGACACCGCCGGCGGCCGCGGCGGCGGGGACCTCCCGGGCGATACCGGCGAGGTCCGCGAGCCCGACCGTACCGGTGACCCCGTAGAGCAGTCCGACACCGGCCAGCAGGATCGTGGAGCCGAGCAGGCTGGTGGCGATGTACACCCGGCCCGCGCCGGCACGCCCCGGCCCGCCGGAGAGCGCCAGCAGCACGTAGGACGGAACGAGCATGACCTCGACCAGCACGAACAGGTTGAACAGATCGGTGGTGAGGTAGGCGCCGTACGCCCCCGCCGACAGCACCATCGTCAGCGGCAGGAAGGCCCGCTGGCGGTCATCCCCGGTCCCGGCGGCGGCCACCAGGCAGGCCAGCACCACCATCGCCGAGACCGTGACCAGCAACGCGCTCAGGGGGTCGGCCGCCAAGGTGATCGTGACAACCGGCGGCCAGTCCCCGACCCGGAGCACCGGAACCTCGCCGCCGGAGGTCGCCACCAGCAGGACGACGCCCACCGCGATGACGGCCGCCGTAGCAAGCAGCGCCACCACCCGGCGCAGCAGCAGCCGGTCCGGAAGAGCGAGCAGCGCGGCGGCGGCGAGGAGCGGACCCGCCACCGGAACAATCAACAGGATGCTCACCGCGCCTCCCCGTCCCACGTCTCCGGTGGGCGGCTCCCCCGCCGGGCGGCGCGGCGCAGCAGCCGCAGCAGGTAGACGGTGATACCGAAGGTGATCACGATGGCGGTCAGGATGAATGCCTGGGGCAGCGGGTCGGCGCTCTCCGGGCCACCGCCGTCAACCGGCGGCTCCCGCCGGTGCAGCCCACCAGCGGCCAGCAGGAGCACGTTCACCGCGTGCCCGAGCAGCACGAAGCCGAGCACCAGCCGCAGCTGCCCGGGGCGGAGCAGGAGGAAGACACCGGCCGCCACCAGCACCCCGACGATCAGCGGCCCGCTCATCGGACCCACTCCCGAACCGGCCCGGGCGCCGGGCCGGCGGGCGCGCTGTCCAGTCGACGGACCGCCGCCACGACTAGGGCCAGCACCATCAGGTAAACCCCCAGGTCGAACAGGAGAGCCGACGACACCGAACCGACGCCGGGCAACGGGAGCTTGACCGGGGTCAGGAAGGCCCGCCCCACAGCCACCGGCGCCAAACCCACGACCAGCGCCAGTAGCAGGCCGGCAGTGAGCAGTGGCGCGCCCCGGAGGCGGCCCAGCAGCGGCGCTCCCGCGGGGTGCGCCAGGTGGCCGAGTCCGACCGCGGTACCGGCGAGCAGCGCGGCGATGAACCCGCCCCCGAGCTCCTGGTGGCCGCGGAGGAACAACACCGCGGAGGCGACGAGCATGACCGGGGCCAGCACGCGGTACGCCAGCTCGAGCACCGGATCGACCGCGTGCCGTACGGCGTCGGGGTGCTGCCGTACGGCGTCGGGGCGCTGCCGTACGGCTCTGGCCGGCCGGGCGAGCCCGATCAGCCCAACCGCGACCACCGCGAGTACGACCGCCTCGCCGAGGGTGTCCAGGGCCCGGAAGTCGACGAGGATGGTGTTGACCAGGTTCTGCCCACCGGTGGCCGCGGACGCCTCCCGCAGGTACCAGTCACCGGCGGGCGACAGGTCCCGGCGGCCGGTCAACGCCGCGGTCGCCACCGCCGCCGCCACCCCGGCGAGCACCGCCAACCCGGCGCCGGCGACTATCCCCACTCGTCGGCCCGGCGCGACCAACCGGCCGGGCCGGCCCCGCAGGGCGAGCATGACCACCACCGTGGTGAGCACCTCGACCAGCATCAGGGTGAGCGCCACGTCCGGGGCGCCCGTGCTGAGGAACCAGGCTGCCAGGATCAGGCCGACCGCGCCGGTCAGCGCGACCGCCGCGAGCGCCGACCGGGTGGTCAGCAGGCCGGCGAGGGCGACCAGCAGCAGCCCGAGCACGAGCCAGTCCCCCGGTCGGGTGGCGTCCGGATGCCGGGTGGGCAGCGGACCGAGGAGCAGCCCGGCGACGGCCGCCAGCGCCACCACGGCCAGCAGCGGCCGGGCCAGGTAGGGAGCCGGAGCCGTGACCTGGGCGGGTCGGGCGACGACCGCCCCGAAGCGCACCAGGGCACGCCGCCACCGCTCGAGGTAGCCGGTGAACGGTGGGGTGGTCGGTATCTCCGCGAGCACCGGATCGATCCGGCGCCGGTACCAGAACAGCAGCGTCCCGAGCAGGACGGTGAGCGCGGAGAGCCCGAGCGCCGGGGTAAAGCCATGCCAGAAGGCCAGGTAGGGCGCCGGCCCCTGGGGCCGGGCATCGCTGGCGGCCCGCTCGACCATCGGGCTGAGGAGGGCGACGGCCGGGCCGAGAGCGGTGGCGAGGAGCGCCGCGACAGCTGCCGGCGCCAGGAACGACCAGGCCGGTTCGTGCAGCTCACGCTGCCGGGTAGGGCCGGAGAGGACACCATGGACCAGCCGCGCGGCGTACGCGAAGGTGAGCGTCGCGGCGAGCACCGCCAGGCCGGCGGCGATCCACCCGAGCCAGGGCACCTCGTCCACCGTGATGAGGGCCTCGAAGATCGCCTCTTTGCCGACAAAGCCGATCGTCGGCGGCAGACCAGCCAGCGACATGGCCGCCAACACGGTAAGCGTCACGGTGATCGGCATCGCCCGCCGCAACCCGGACAGGGCCCGGATGTCCCGGCTGCCCGCCTGCCGGTCGATGATTCCCACCAGCATGAACAGCGTCGCCTTGAACAGGGCGTGCGCGATCGTGTACAGGATCGCCGCCGCGTCCGAGGCGGGCGTGCCGACGCCGATGACGCTGACCAGCAGGCCGAGCTGGCTCACCGTGGAGTACGCGAGCAGGGCCTTGAGATCGTGTTGGCGGAGCGCCAACACCGCGCCGACGATCGCGGTGAGCAGCCCGAGGCCGATCAACGTCAGGTCCCACGGCCACTGTCCGCCAAACAGCGCCGAGAAGCGCATCAGCAGGTAGATGCCCGCCTTCACCAGCGTGGCGGCGTGCAGATAGGCGCTGACCGGGGTGAGGGCGACCATGGCACCGGGCAACCAGAAATGGAACGGCACCTGCGCCGACTTCGTGATCGCTGCGAAGATCACCAGGGCACCCGCGGCCCAGGCGGGTCCGGTCGCCAGCCGGCCCGGATCAGCCAGGATCAGATGGAGGTCGCTGGTGCCGAGGCTCGCGGTCAGCACGACCACCGCCACCAGCAGCGCCACCCCACCGGTGGTGGTGACGACGAGGGCCTGGATCGCCGGCCCACGGGCCTGCCGGCGACCGTCCTGCCCGATGAGAACGAACGACAGGATGCTGGCCAGTTCCCAGAAGGCGAACAGCAGCAGCAAGTCGTCGGCGAGCACCAGACCCAGCATCGCCCCGGCGAACAGGGTCATCGTCACGTACACCCGGGTGTGCCGGCTGTCCGGGCTCAGGTAGCGCGGACAGTACGCCATGACGAACGCGCCCACTCCCAACACCAGCAGGGCGAAGATGAGGCTGAGTGCATCCATCCGCAGCTCCGCGTAGACCCCGAGCGACGGTAGCCACGGCCAGGAGAGGATGACGGCCTGGTCGGCGAGCAGGAGTGGACGCTGGGAGAGGAGCAGACCCGCCCCGGCCAGGTAGCCGACGGCGAGCAGGTAGCCGGCGTTGCGCCCCAACCACCAGGTCAGCACCGGCGCCACGGCGGCGAGGAGGAACTGCCCACCGAGGACGACAGCGAGGATCATGCCGGCCCGCAGCAGCCGTACCGGTGTCGCCCACGAACCCCCGGCACCGCCACGGCTGCCATCGCCTTCTCCCTACTCCACCGACCGGGTCGGGGCTGCGGACTACTACCCGTCCGGCGCCCTATCGACACCTCCCCCCGACGGACGAATAATCCGGACGTATGCGATGGAACGCCGGTGACGGTCGGCTGCGGTGTCAAACCTCGCTAGCCTGAGAGGCCAGTGAGATTTCTGCGGCAGACGAGGCGTGTGCGGGACCGCGCGAACCCAACGGCGGGTCCAGCCGCTCCGGACGGAGCTGCCGCCGAGGCGACGAGGAGGACGTTCGTGACCCAACAGACCTGGGACGAGGTGGGCGGTCTGCTGCCACACGATGAGTTCTGCGCCGTCGGTGACGCGATCGTGGCGAACATCGAACAGGTCATTGAGGGTAAGACCGCCACCGTGCAACTCGCCCTCGCCGTTCTGCTCGCCGAGGGCCACCTGCTGATCGAGGACGTCCCCGGGGTCGGCAAGACCAAGCTGGCCAAGGCACTGGCGCGCTCGATCGACTGCTCGGTACGCCGTATCCAGTTCACCCCCGACCTGCTACCCAGCGACGTCACCGGGGTCAGCGTCTACAACCAGGAGACGCGCGACTTCGAGTTCCGTCCCGGCGCTGTCTTCGCCAACCTGGTGGTCGGCGACGAGATCAACCGGGCCTCGCCGAAGACCCAGTCCGCGCTGTTGGAGTGCATGGAGGAGCGGCAAGTCACCGTAGACGGCATAACCTACCCGCTGCAGACACCGTTCATGGTGGTCGCGACCCAGAACCCGATCGAGATGGAGGGCACCTACCCGCTGCCGGAAGCCCAGCGCGACCGCTTCACCGCCCGGATCGCGATGGGGTACCCGGACGTCGAGGCCGAGCTGGCGATGCTCGACGGGCATGGCGCCACCGACCCGCTGGAGTCGCTGCGGCCGGTCTCCGACGCCAGCACCGTGAACCGACTCATCACCCACGTCCGGCAGGTGCACGTCGCCGACGCCCTCAAGCGCTACGCGGTGGAGCTGGTCACCGCCACCCGCGAGGCTCCCGACCTCCGCCTCGGCGCGTCGCCCCGAGCGACTCTCCAGTTGCTGCGCACCGCCCGCGCGGTCGCCGCGCTCGAGGGGCGCGACTATGTCCTCCCCGACGATCTGCAGGTGCTGGCCGTACCGGTGCTGGCGCACCGAATCATTCCGACCGCCGACGCCCAGCTGGCCCGACGCACCACCGACACGATCGTCTCCGATCTGGTGCACCGGCTACCGCTGCCGCAGGAGCGCCGGCGTTCGTCGTACGACACCCGGCCCGCCACCGACAGCGGCCGGGTGTCGTACGAGCCGCGGAGGGTGTGAGGGTGCGCGACGGGCTGCACGGGCTGACCACGCGGGGCCGGTCGTTCCTCGCCGCGGCGGTCGCGGCGGGGATCTCGGCCGCCATCCTCGGCGAACGGGATCTGCTCCGGGTGGCGGCGCTGCTCGCGGTCCTGCCAGTGTTGGCCGCATTCTACGTCGGCCGTAGCCGGTACAAGTTGGCCTGCAATCGGTCGCTGGAACCAGAGCGGGTACCGGTCAGCACCAGCTCCCGGGTGGTGCTGCGCCTCCAGAACCTGTCCCGCCTGCCCACCGGTACGCTCCTGCTGGAGGACCGACTGCCGTACGCGCTGGGCAGCCGGCCCCGGGTCGTGTTGGACCGGCTCGGCGCGCAGCAGGCCAGCTCGGTGGCGTACACGGTGCGGGCCGACGTACGCGGCCGATACCAGATCGGCCCACTGGTGGTCCGGATGACCGACCCATTCGGTCTGTGCGAGGTGACCCGCGCCTTCCCCAGCACTGACCAGCTGACGGTCGTCCCGCAGGCCACGCCCCTGCCCACAGTCCGACTTCCCAGCGAGTACGCGGGTAGCGGCGACAGCCGGGCCCGGTCGGTCGCGGTGCACGGCGAGGACGATGCGGCGACCCGGGAGTACCGGTTGGGCGACGACCTACGGCGGGTGCACTGGAAGTCCACCGCACGCACCGGTGAGCTGATGGTCCGCCGCGAGGAGCAACCCTGGGAAAGCCGCGCCACCGTGCTGCTGGACACCCGGGCGTACGGGCACTGTGGTGACGGGCCGACGGCCAGCTTCGAGTGGGCGGTCTCCGCCGCCGCGAGCATCGCCATGCACCTGCGGCAAAGCGGCTACCGGCTACGGCTGCTCACCGGCTCCGGTACGGGCATCGACGCGACGGAGGCGAGCGGGCACGGGCTCCTCCTGGACAACCTCGCCGACGCCCGCCTCGACCAGCGGACCGAGATCGCCACGCTGATCCGGGAGGTTCGGCAACACGTCGGCGATGGTCTGATCATCGGCCTGTTCGGGACGCTCAGCACCGTCGAGGCCGAGCTACTGGCCGCGCTACGCGGCAACGGCGCTACCTGCGTGGCGTTTCTGCAGAACAGCTCCACCTGGCTGACCCTGCCGGCCAATGCCCGGGCCGAGGCCGACGACGCGCACGCCACCGCCGCGCTTGCGCTGGTCCGAAGTGGCTGGCGAGTGATCGGCGTGGACCATGGCTCCCAGCTACCGGCCCTGTGGCCGCAGGCCGGCCGGGGCGCACAGGGCTTCGCTGTCCGGGCCGCATCGGCCGAGACCGTGGCGAGCAGACGATGAACCGGAGGCCGCGCACATGATCTCCCACCGGAACCTGGGCTTGGTCGCCGCGGCCGCGACACTACTCGCCGCGGCGCCGTTGTCGGCGATCTTCGACCGCTGGACCTGGCTGGTCCAGTCGACCATCACCGTCGCCGCGGTGGCCGCGGTGGCCGCGGTGGCCCGATTGGGTCGGGCCCCGCTGTGGGGGCAGGTGCTGGCCATGCTCGGTGGCCTGCTACTCGCCCTGACCTGGCTGTTCCCCGCGGGCACCGAGTTGCTGGGCGTGGTGCCGACCCCGGCCACCATCGGGCACTTCGGGGCGCTGGCGGAGGCGTCGCTGGTAGACATGCGCAGCTATCGGGTAAAGGTGCCCGACACCGACCCGATGCTGTTCGTCACCGTACTCGGTATCGGCGGGGTCGCCGTGCTGGTTGACCTGTTGGCGGTCGGGCTGCGCCGGCCCGCACTCGCCGGCCTGCCGATGCTGGCCATCTACTCGGTTCCGGTGGCCGTCTACGTGAACAGCGTCCCTCCGGTGCCGTTCGCCGTCGGCGCGGCCGGTTACCTGTGGCTGTTGGCCGCCGACAACGTCGACCGGGTCCGCCGGTTCGGCCGGCGATTCAGCGGCGACGGCCGGGGGGTGGACGTGTGGGAGGCATCCCCGCTTGCCGCCGCCGGTCGCCGGCTCGCGGCGGTGGGGGTCGCGGTCGCGGTCCTGCTGCCGCTGGCGGTGCCGGGGATGACCAGCGGCCTACTCAGCACGCTCGGCGCCGGCGCCGGGGACGGCACGGGCGGATCGGGCCGGGGCACAACCGGCCAGGTCGACCTCTTCTCGGCCCTCCAAGGCCAGCTCAACCAGGGCGAAATCACCGACATGGTGAAGGTGACCACCAATGAGCCATCCCCGCCCTATCTACGGTTCGGCACTGCCGACCAGTTGCGAAGCGGTGGCTTCCAGGCCCGGTCTCTCAGTGGTATACCGGTCAACCGGGATTTCCGCCCGACCGTGCCGGACCGGGCGGAAATCACCCGCACCCGCTACCAGGCGACGGTCGAGGTGACGGAGAGTTTCGACATGCCGCTGCTGCCGGTGTACCCCGAGCCGGTGCAGTTCAAGCTGGACGGCAGCTGGTCCTTCGACCCGAACCAACAGGTCCTCTTCTCCAACCGGGAGCGTTCGTCGGGCAAACGCTTCGAGTTCGAGTACGTGCGGTCGACCTACTCGCCGACCGCCCTGCGGCAGGCCGGCCCGCTCCCGGCCGAGCACAGCCTCCGCCTCCAGACGGTCACGCCGGCGGTGCCCGAGGTGGAGGCGTTGGTGGACGAGCTGACCCAGGGCCAACGCACCGAGTACGACAAGGTGCGGGCCATCTATGACCACTTCGCCACGGAGAACGGGTTCAGCTACGCCCTCAGCACCGAGGGAGGCACCAGCGGTGCGGAGATCGTCGACTTCCTCACCAACAAGGTCGGGTTCTGTCAGCAGTACGCCGCCGCGATGGCGTGGTTGGTCCGGGCCGCCGACATTCCGGCACGGGTCGCCTTCGGGTTCACCACCGGCGGCAACTCCGACGGGGACACCTACGTGTTGACCAACCGCAACCTGCATGCCTGGACCGAGGTCTACTTCGACGGGTTCGGCTGGGTTCCGTTCGACGCTACTCCCGCATATGGCGTACCGGGGGCCGTCCGCTCCGACTGGGCCCCCGATCTGGAGGTGGAGGAGGAGGTCGCCCCGGGGCCGAGCGCGTCAGCGGGGCCGGCGGGCTCCGATTCCGGGACGAGTCAGAACCAGCTGCAAGAAGGGCTGGAGGGGGAGTTGTCAGGGCTGCCGAACGGCACCAGCACCCCCACCCGGCCCGGATCCTCCTGGCTCTGGTGGGCTGTCGGGGCAGCGGCCCTGCTCGTGCTGCTCACCGCGCCGGCACTACAGCGGTCCGCCCTACGCCGACGGCGCGGTGGCAGACGGACGCCGTCGGCCGGGGTGGCCGCGGGCGGGATACCTTCGGGCGACCACCGCATGGTGGTGCTGGCCGACGCGGACCGGGCACGGGCCGACGCGCACGCGGCCTGGGACGAGTTGCTGGACACGTTGGTGGACTTCCGGCAACGGATCAACGGGGCGGAGACGCCGCGCGCCACCGCCAGCCGGCTCGCCCGCGACACCTTCCGTACGGACAGCGAGGCCAAGTCGGCGGTACGGCTGCTGGGCCGGGCCGAGGAGCTCGCCCGCTACGCCCGCGATCCGCATCCCGGGGAGCCGCTACTGCCAGCTCTGCGCCGGGTCCGGGCCGCGCTCGTGGCAGGATCCGACCGCCGCACGCGCCTGCTGGCGGCAGCCCTGCCCTCGTCGGTGCTGCTGCGTTGGCGGGCGGCCGCCGCTGCCGCCCTCAC
Organism: Salinispora goodfellowii; assembly: GCF_059570675.1. Taxonomy (NCBI): domain Bacteria; kingdom Bacillati; phylum Actinomycetota; class Actinomycetes; order Micromonosporales; family Micromonosporaceae; genus Salinispora; species Salinispora goodfellowii. The sequence continues at coordinate 121,819 of NZ_JCANTD010000004.1, forward strand.
CCGCCTGACGTCTTCCTACGGTCGGTTCCGGGCCGTGACCCTACGCTGGAGCCCGCGCCGGCTGCTCGTCAACCGCCGCCCCCGTTGACACACCCGCCCCAACCGGGAGCACCGGTTGGGGCGGGACGGTCAAGGGCTCAACGGCGCCCCTCCGGGCGCTGCCGCCACCGGTCCTCCATCCGGTCCAGGATTGACGGTCTACGCCCCGACCGCCCACGGGGCCGGCGGCGCGTTGTCGTCGTCCCACCCACGACATGCAGGTCGGGGGACTGCGACCGCCGGTGCGACTGCGCCCCGAAGCCCAACGCGGCCAACATGACGACGAAACCCGCCACCGCCAGCGGCGGGGTCTTGATCACCGCGCCGTAGACCAGCAGGGACAGGCCGACGACAACCACGCCGGCAGCGATGAACAGACGACGCCGCGCGTGGAAACGCGGGTCGCTGGCGCGCACGGCCGAGGCGAACTTGGGGTCCTCGGCAAGCGACCGCTCGATCTGATCGAACAGCCGCTGCTCGTGCTCCGAGAGCGGCACGGCACTCCTCCCCGGTCATGTTGGTCGGCCCGGGCGGCCGACAGACCGTGGCAGCCAACCAGCTGCTTACCCACAAGTCTACGAGGGCCCTCGCGCGTCGGAAAGCGGGACGACCTATGGCCGGCGCTGATTTTCCTTCAGCTGCTGGTCACGGGGGCGCAACAGACTGGCTGGGCCGATGACGGAACGCCCGAAACGGGCAGCGGCGGCGTCAACGGCGCGTTCGGCCTCCCGCCACCCCCGCGCCGGCTCACCAAGGGCGAGTTGCCGGGGTGCGTCCCGGGCGGGCACGATCTGCTCGGCCCGGACGCCGACCAGCCGGATCGGTTCCCCGGGGTCGAGGAGGGTGTAAAGCGCCCAGGCAGTGTCGAACATCTCCCGGCCGACATCGGTCGGGACATCGAGGCTGCGGGAACGGCTGACGGTACGAAAATCGGCCAGCCGCACCTTCAACGTCACCGTCCGCCCCACCTGGCCACCGCGGCGCAGCCGGGCACCGACCTTCTCGGCGAGGCCGAGCAGCGCCCGACGGATCTCCCGCCGATCGGTCACGTCAACGTCGAACGTCACCTCCGCACCGACCGACTTCTCCCCCCGCTCCGGGGTGACCCGCCGCGGGTCCCGCCCCCACGCCAGCTCGTGCAGGTGCCGGGCCGCGGCGGCGCCGAGCGCCCGGCGGAGCATCCCGTCCGGCGCCTGCGCCAGCTCACCGACGGTGACCAGGCCGAGCCGACGCAGTGTCTCGGCCGACCGCTCCCCAACCCCCCAGAGTGCCTCTACCGGCAGCGGGTGCAGAAACTCAAGCACCCGCGCGGTCGGAACCACCAGCAGTCCGTCCGGCTTGGCCCGCGTCGAGCCAAGCTTCGCGACGAACTTGCTCGGCGCCACCCCGACCGAGCAGGTGATCCCCACCTCGGTCGCCACCCGCTCGCGAATCAGCCGGGCGATCGCCGACGGCGGGCCGAACAGCCGCTGGGCGCCGGCCACGTCGAGGAATGCCTCGTCCAGGGAGAGGGGCTCGACCAGCGGGGTGACCTCCCGGAAGATCTGCATGACCCGGCGCGAGGCGGTCGTGTAGGCGGTGAAGTCGGGTGGCAGGAAGACCGCGTGCGGGCAGAGCGCCCGGGCCCGCGCGGTCGGCATCGCGCTGCGGACGCCGTACCGTCGGGCCGGGTAGCTCGCCGAGCTGACCACCCCCCGCGGCCCAAGCCCGCCGACCACGACCGGCTGGCGGCGCAGCTCCGGCCGGCGGCACACCTCGACAGCGGCGAAGAACGCGTCCATGTCGACGTGCAGGACACGGCATCCGGAGTCGTCGGCGTCCGGCCCGAAACGTGAGTCGCCGCCGCGCGGCAACGACTGGCTGCGGCCCATACCCGGAAGGCTAGTGCGGATATCCCTGCCCCGGCCAGCGGCGCGGCAGCGCAACCGCAGCTCAGCCCCGGACCACCAGCAGTGGGATCGTCATCTCCGCCGCGGTGTCCGAACCGTGGTAGGCCACCAGCCGACTCGCCATCGGCGGCTCGGACCGGGTGGCCAGCACGGCGTAGTCGCCGTTGCAGAGCACCACCACGTCCCCGATTCGGCCCAGGTGCTCCTCGGGTACCGGGCCGAACCAGCCAGCCGCCACCAGCTCCGCCCGGGTGGTTACCCGGGCGGCGGCACCGAGCACGGCCGACCAGGTGGCCACCACGTCGTCCCGGGCGCCGGGCCGCACGTGCAGGTAGCGAACTCGGGGCTCGCCGGCCACCACCGTCACGCCGGCGCGCAGGCGCGGGTCGGCGTCCAGGTCGAACCGGTGCTCGAGGGGAATGTTGAGCTGACCGTGGTCGGCGGTAACCAGCAACGCCGCGTCCGGCGGCAGCCCTTCCACGAGACGAGCCAGCAGCCGGTCGACATCGGCCGCGGCGGCGCGCCACGGCGCCGAGTCGACCCCGCTGAGATGGCCGTGCCGATCGAGGTCGGGGTGGTAGCCAGAGACCAGGGTGGGCCCGGAGCCAGCCGCCAGTGCGGCCAACATCTCCCGACCCAGTTCGTCAACGTCCGCCGCACCCCGGTAGTCGCCACCCCGATTGGCCGCCAGGGTGAGGCCGCTCCCGCCGAACTCGGGCCGGCTCACCACCGTCACCCGGACCCGGGCGGCCCGGGCCCGTTCCAGCTGGGTGGGGACGGGTTGCCAGCGCAGCGGCTCCGGGTCGCCGGCCCAGTCGATGTGGTTGAGCACTCGGTCGGTGCCGGGGACCCGCAGGGTGAACCCGAGCACGCCGTGCGCGCCGGGGGCGGTGCCCGTACCGAGGGTCACCAGGCTGGTCGGGGTGGTGGACGGAAAGCCGGAGGTGAGCGGCCGGCCAGCGGTTGCGGTCAGCCCAGCCAGAACCGGTGCGTACGGCGTGGCGGTGGGGATCTGCTGCCAGCCGAGCCCATCCACCAACAGCACGGCGATCCGGCGTACCCCGTCGAGCACGGTGGTCAGGCCCAGCACGTCGGTCGCGCCGGGCACTCCCAGCACCGCGAGCGCGGCGGGCAGGATGTCCGCGAGGCTCGCCACGCCGTACCGGGGGGCGAGGATCCCGTACGGATCGCTCGCCCCGGAGTCAGTCCCGGCGGGCGAACCGGCACCGGCCCACGGCGGCGGGATGCCCGGCAGGCGGGTGTGCTCCGGCGGGCCGGTCATGCCTGCCGACGGGCGAACAGGTGCAACTGGGCGGCGAGGTCCCGCCAGGGCGGTTGGGCGGCGAGCGCCAACTCCAGCTCCAGCAGGGCGGCGGGCTGGCCATCGGCGACCGCGGCGGGCAGCAGGTCGGTGAGGACGCGTACGCCGTGGATCTCCTCGACCGCCAGACCGGCGGCCGTGAGCAGCGCGGCCGCCTCATCGGCGGCGAAGCGCCGCCGCAGCGTGTCCCGGGGACCGGCGGCTCCGGAGGAGTCGGCGGCGAGGAGCGCGGCGACATCGAGTTGGCCGGTCATGGCCCGACCGAGCACGGCGGCGGCCCGCCCGGCGACCAACGCGCTCGCGGCCCCGCCAGGGCGCAGCGCACCGGTCAGTGCCGCGACCACCGCCGCCGGGTCGTCAACCACTTCCAGAACGGCATGACAGAGCACCAAATCGACGCTGGCCGGCTCCACGAGCCCGGCGAGCGCATCACCGTCGCCCTGCACCGCATGCACCCGGTCGGCAACCCCGGCCTCAGCAGCGCGGCGGGTCAGCGCGGCGAGCGCGTCGGGGTTGGCGTCCACGACGGTCACCCGGTGCCCAGCCAGGGCCAGCGGGACCGCGAAGCCGCCGGTGCCCCCACCCACGTCGAGTACGGTCAGGTCAGTGCCGGCACGGCGGTCAAGCTCGGCGCGCAGCACCGACCAGATGACAGCGGTACGCGGGGTCAGCGGCGGGCCAGCGAGCCGCCCTCGGGTCTGCTCCACCTCGACCAGCCTAGTCACCACGTCCAGTCCCGTCCGGAACGGCTGGCCGGTCAGGACTCGGGACCGGTCAGGACTCGCCGCCGGTGACGGCCTCCTCCTCGTGCCGCGAACGCACCGAGTTCGCCACCGGCCCCTCGACGATCTCGTACTCCCGGGCCTCGGCGTGATGGATGGGCACCCACCCGGTACCGAGCCGGGTCCGGCTCGTGTTGGCCACCCCACCGTGGTGGGCGCGATTCCCCGTCATCGGTTCGTCCCCTCGATACCGCGCGGGCCACGTCGCCAGCGCGGGCATGGAGTCTCCCGCCGCCCAGAGCGAAAAACCGTAACCTGAATCACTCGACGATCATCTAAAGTCACGGGCGGTCGACCGAACCTGGAGGTCAATCGGGTCCAGTCGATCAGCGGTGAGATTGATCACCCCCTCGTGCCGGCGGAGGAGACCCCGGACCACCAGCCCCCCGCTGTTCTTCGCCACCTGCCGATAGCGCTGCCACAGCCCGGGGGAACAGGTGACGTTGAGCATCCCCGTCTCGTCCTCCAGGTTGAGGAAGGTGACCCCACCCGCGGTCGCCGGACGCTGCCGGTGGGTGACGATCCCACCAACCCGAATCCGCCGACCCGGCTCCACCAGCGCAAGCCGGGCGATCGGCACCGCCCCCAGAGCGTCGAGCTGGTCCCGGACGAACCGGGCCGGATGACTCTCCGGCGACAGCCCGGTCGCCCAGACGTCCGCGACGAGACGGTCGACCGCCGCCATCCCGGGCAACATCGGCGCGACCGTGCCGGGCACCGTACCGGGCAGGCGGTCGGGATGCTCCTGGGCTGCCGCCCCGGCGCTCCAGAGTGCCTGCCGTCTGGTCACGCCGAAACACGCGAAGGCATCCGCGGTGGCGAGCGCCTCCAACTGCGTGGCGGTCAGACCCGTCCGCCGGGCCAGGTCCGACATGTCCTCATACGGCCCGCGCGCTGCCCGCTCGGTCTCGATCCGCTCGGCCACCTCCACACCGAGCGTGCGCACGCCGCCCAACCCGAGCCGGACCGCCGGACCACCCAGCCCCCACTCGTGCGGCGGCTCCCCCGGCTGGCTTCCCCACCGGGTGTTCGGGGTGGACTCCAGGACCGCCCCGGCACCGCTGGCATTGACATCCGGCCGACGGACCTCCACCCCGTGCCGACGAGCGTCATCCACCAGGGTCTGCGGCGAGTAGAACCCCATCGGCTGGGCGTTCAGCAGCGCGGCCAGGAACGGTGCCGGGTGGTACCGCTTGAGCCAGGAACTGGCGTAGACCAGGTAGGCGAAGCTCATCGCGTGGCTCTCCGGGAAGCCGTAGCTGGCGAACGCGGTGAGCTTGCGGAAGACATCGTCGGCCAGCTCACCGGTGATGCCCCGCTCGGCCATCCCGGCGTAGAGCCGATCGGCGATCCGGGCCATCCGCTCCGCCGACCGTTTGGCCCCCATCGCCCGGCGCAGCTGGTCCGCCTCGGCCGCGTCGAAGCCGGCCAGGTCGATGGCGAGCTGCATGAGCTGCTCCTGGAACAGCGGCACGCCCAAGGTCTTCTCCAGCGCGTTACGCATCAGCGGATGCGGGAAGGTGACCGGCTCCTGGCCGTTCTTACGCCGGATGTACGGATGCACCGAGCCGCCCTGGATCGGGCCCGGCCGGATCAGCGCCACCTCCACCACCAGGTCGTAGAAGCAACGGGGCTTGAGCCGGGGCAGGGTGGCCATCTGGGCGCGGCTCTCCACCTGGAACACCCCGACCGCGTCGGCCCGGCAGAGCATGTCGTAGACCTCGGCGTCGTCCAGGGACATGTCACCCAGCTCGAGCCGTGCCCCGATCAGGTCGTAACCGTGGTGCAACGCGGCGAGCATGCCGAGACCGAGCAGGTCGAACTTGACCAAACCGACGGCGGCGCAGTCGTCCTTGTCCCACTGGAGCACGCTCCGGCCGGGCATCCGCCCCCACTCCACCGGGCACACCTCGATCACCGGCCGGTCGCAGATCACCATGCCACCGGAGTGGATGCCCAGATGCCGGGGAAAGGTCTGCACCGCGTCGGCGTACGCCACCACCGGTTCGGGGATGCCCTCGACGTCGGCCGCGGCGACCGAACCCCACCGATCTATCCGTTTACTCCAGGCATCCTGCTGGCCGGGGGAGAATCCGAACGCCTTCGCCACGTCCCGCACCGCCGACCGGGGGCGGTACGAGATGACATTGGCCACCTGAGCGGTGTGCTCCCGCCCGTACCGGGCGTAGACGTGTTGGATCACCTCCTCTCGACGGGAGGACTCGATGTCCACGTCAATGTCTGGTGGCCCATCCCGCTCCGGAGCGAGAAAGCGCTCGAAGAGCAGCCGGTGGCGGACCGCGTCAACGTTGGTGATCCGTAACGCGTAACAGACCGCCGAGTTCGCCGCCGACCCGCGGCCCTGACAGTAGATGTCCTGCTCACGGCAGAACGTGACGATGTCGTAGACCACCAGGAAGTAGCCGGGAAAGCCCAGCTCCTCGATCATGTTCAGCTCATGTTCAAGCTGCGCGTACGCCTCGGGGTGCGCCTCCGGCGGGCCGTAGCGCTCACGTGCCCCCCGCGCCGTGAGGTGACGCAGCCAGCTCATCTCGGTGTGCCCGGACGCCACCGGATACGCCGGTAGCGCCGGGGCCACGAGCTGTAGGTCGAAGGCGAGTTCCGCGCCGAACTCGGCGGCTCGGGCCACCGCCCCCGGATAGGCGGCGAACCGGGCCGCCATCTCGGCGCCGCTGCGCAGGTGAGCGGTGCCGGCAGCGGGTAGCCAGCCGTCGATCTCGTCCAGGCTACGGCGGGCTCGGACCGCGGCGAGGGTGGTGGCCAGCCGACGCCGCCCCGGAGTGGCGTAGTGCACGTTGTTGGTGGCCACCGTCGGTAGCCCGGCGGCCTCCGCCAGCTCGGCGAGGGCGTCGTTGCGGTCGGTGTCGACCGGGTGGCCGTGGTCGGTCAGCTCCACCGCGACCATCTCCGCGCCGAACAGCGCGGTCAGCCGGTCCAGTTCCCGGGCCGCCGCGTCGACTCCCTCGGTGAGCAGCGCGGCCGGCACGTGGCCCTTACGGCAGCCGGTGAGCACCAGCACGTGGTCCCGCAGCTCGGCCGCGACCTCCGCCAACTCCCCGTAGACCGGACGGCCCTTCTCGCCACCGCGTAGCTGAGCCCGGGAGATGGTGGCGGCCAACCGGGCGTACCCCTCGTGGCCGTGGGCGAGCAGCAACAGGTGCCGCCCGGGCGGGTCCGGCTCGCCGTTGGGCACGCCCGGCAGGTCGAGGGAGAGCTCCGCGCCGAAGACCGTCGGCAGGTGCAGGGCACGGGCCGCCTCGGCGAAGCGCACCACGCCGTAGAAACCGTCGTGGTCGGTCACCGCGAGCGCGGTGAGCCCCAGTCGGGCAGCCTCCTCGGCCAACTCCTCCGGGTGGCTGGCACCGTCGAGGAAGCTGAAGTTGGTGTGCGTGTGCAGCTCGGCGTACGGCACCGCATCGTCCGGGCGGGCTGTCGCGGGCGGCGGATGGTACGGACGCCTACCGGCCCGCGCGGGAGCATCGCCGCCGTCGGCCTCCACCGCCAGCGGGTCCACCACGTGCAGATGCCGCTCGCGGTCGCGGGTACGACGTTGCCCCCGAGTGGATTCGCCGCTGAGCGCCCGCTCCAGTTCCGACCACGGCAGATCCGGGTTGTGGAAGCTCATCGGTACCCGCCGACGCCACCGAGACTCATCGGTGGGCCGCCGGCGCCACCGGGATCAGTCATAGCTCGCCTCCACCAGCCACCGGCCCCCCTCGACCGCGAGCAGCAGGGCGGCGCCATCGGCGAGGCAGACCTGGAACCGGGCCCGCCGCCGGGCCGCCGCCGGTTCCCACCACCGCTCGTCAACCGGCCATGGACCAGCCCATCCGGTGATCGCCACCGGCCGGCCGGCCCCGATGGTGAGCCACACCGGTGCCGCACTCACCGCCAGGCGTGCGCTGATCACGACGGGCTCCTCGACGGCGTCCTGCACGGTAGCGGCCAGCGGCTCGGGGAGCACCACCGCTGGCGCCGGCGGTGGCAGCCGGCCCGGCCACGGCGGCTCCCCCGGCCGGCCCGGCAACCACCCCGACGTGGGGGACCCAGGGCGGGCCGACCGGCGTTCATCGCCCCACGGCACCAGGCGCACCTGGTCGGCCGGGGAGCGCCCACCGCCGAGTACCGCGGTGACCACCGCCTCGGGGCCAAGGAGACCCTGGATCCGGCTCAACGCCCGGTGCGCCCGGTCCCGCTCCTCCCCGGCCTCCCCCCACAGGCCGGGCTGGAGGGCCCCCGGCGCGACCACCCCGTCGGGCACCAGCCGTAGCCGGACGATGCCGGCGGTGGGCCGCACCGGTTCGGCACCCGACCGACCACCGGAGAGCCACCCGTCGAGCTGCCACCGCGTCCGGTCGGCGATGGCGGCGGCGGTGAGCAGACCGTCGTGCCGCCAGGTTCGGTGCAGTTCCTGACCGTGCGCGGTCACCGCCTCAATTCCGAGGCGGGTGCAGGCCAGCCCGTACGCGGCGAGGCGGTCGTGCAGCCGCTCGGCCAGCGCGCGGGCGACGAAGGCCGCCGCGTCAATCCGGTCGAGCGGTTCGTCCTGGTCCGCGGTGACCGTCAGGTCCACCGGGGGCTGCCGAACCGTGAGCGGGCGGTGATCCCGGCCCATGGTCAGCCGGTGGGCCAGCGCACCGTCGGCGCCGAATCGGGCCAGCACGTCGCCGGGGGGCAGCGCGGCGAAGTCGCCGAGGGCGCAGATACCGAGCCGACGCAGCAGGTCGGCCAGGGCCGGTCGACCGAGCGCCTCGACCGGCTGGTCGGCGAGGAACCGGGGCGTCCCGCCCGGGGGAACCACCCGGCCGCTGCGGGCGGCCAGCCCGGCGGCGAACTCCCCGTCGGCGATGCCGACCTGGCTCTCCACCGCACAGGTCTGGGCGACGTGCTCGATGATTCGCTCCGCCGCCACCTCCTCACCGCCGAGGTGGCGGGCCGGGCCCCGGGCCGGTACCGCGCACATCCCGGGGCGGACCACCGCCACCCCGGCCACCAACTCCTCGACTGCGGCCACCACCGGCTCGAACGCCCGGGCGTCCCGGGCCGGATCGTGGGCGAGGACAGTGAGTCGGGGGCAGCGACTCTGCGCCTCCCGCCGCCGTAGTCCTCGACGCACTCCCTCGGCCCGGGCCGGCTCGGAGCAGACGACCACCCGGTTGGCGTGCAGTACCGCGACCGGGTCGGTGCTGGGCACCCCCTCCACCAGCTCAGCGGCGACCACCGGCCAGTCCGGGCACCAGAGCACCATCGTGCGGAGCCCGGTCATGCCGAACCAGCCAGGGTGAGCGGCCCGGACGCGTCGGTGGCCGGTGGCACCGCCCGGAGCCGCCCGGCACCGGAACGCCCAGTGGGCGAAGCCGCCCGGGTGCCACCGGTCGATTCCGGAACCACCTGGGTCGAACCAGTACCGGGCAGCCAGATCGTCACCTCCCGGGGACGGGTGGCGGCGCCCCGCCCCCGCGCCGCCACGGTGACCTCCCGCCGCCGCAGCCGGCCCCGGCCGACACCGACTCCCTGCCAGACTCCCCGGGTCACCCGAAGGGTCAGGTCGGCGCCGTCCCACCGTCCGTACGGGACGAGGACGCTGCCCCGCTGCCGGGCCCGCGCCGCCAGTCGACTGGCGACCGATGCGGACACTGCGGCCGGGACGGCGGCGACCACGACGTCCACCCCATCGATCAGCGTGGCGACGACGGTGGCCCACTCGGGTCCTGGATGCGGCACGAGGGCGAGCCGGTCCAGGGCGATCCCGAGCTCGGCGGCGGCGACCGCCCCGAGGGTCGGCACCCCGACCACGGCGCACCACGAGCCGGCCCGGGACGCCTCGGCGAGCAGCGCCAAGGCCAGGGAGGTGGCGCCGCTGTGCCGGGGCTGGCCAGCGGCGACCGAAATCGTGCTGCCGCGGCGTAGCCCCCGGTTGGGCAGCAGGCCGGTCAGCTCGGGGGCGACCGGCAGCACCCGCTGCCCCCCGATCGGGTCCGGCGCACTCGCCGGACGCACCAGACCCGCCAACGCGGCGGAACCGACCACCATTCGGCCCGCCATCGGACCTACCCCCTGTCGTGCTGTTGTACTGCTGGACCAGCGCATTACAAATAGCTCAAGAACTCACAAAACGGACTTGGCGGAAGAATCCCTCTGCTGTTACCAGCACCCTCGGCGTCGCCGCGACTCAGGCCGCCCGACCCTCAGGGGACGGCGCTTGCACCACACCCAATGCGACCGCCACCACCAGCACGAACTCCTCGGCGGCACGCAGCAGGTCGTCGGCCTCCCGGGCGGTGACGACCCGTGGGATGCCGGCCTCGGCAGCGGCGCGCTTACCGGCCGCCAGGGCAAAGAACCGGGCCCACTCGCCGAGCTCGGGGGCGACACCGGAGAGCAGGACCCAGACGCTGGTAGCCCGGCTACGCCGAGTCGGCACGGGGCGAGCGTGGACGGCGAGCAGCGCCGCGGCGGCCCGCAGAGCCGCCAGGTGGGCCGCCGCGTAGCGGAGACCGTCGGGGCCGGTACGGGCAGCTTCGACGAGCCCGCAACGGGCCACCGCGAGGAGCTGGACAGGGGTGCGCTGCGGCAGTACGTGAGCCGGCACCGACGGCACGGGAGCTGGGTTGATCGGCATGCGCTGTCTCCTCCAGGGGCCGAGGCGCCACCCCGACGGACCTGAGCCGCCGGCGGACCGCCGGGTCGAGTGGTGCGGAGAAAGACGCACCGGCGGGGCCAGCCGGGCATGGACGCTTCCCCACACCACACCCGGCCGGCATGACCAGCAGGTTCGTCGCCCGCCGCCGGGGGTCGAGGGCGGCGGGCGACGCTCCCGCCTGACGGGCCGGGGCTCGCGACCGCCCACGGCCCTGGGCGCGACCCGCGGCGCCGCACCCGCCCGGAGCGGCGCCGCGAAACACCACTCCGACTTGTCGGAACGAGCATGCGAAGCAAACCCTCGCTATCGAACACCCGTTCTAACTACTGCTGACAGTACACCCTCCCGCCGACAAAAACACAACGTGTGCCACACGTCGCCGCACGTCGGACAGGTCGCCGGCCGCCGCACCCACCGCAGTCAACCTGGCGGCCGGACCGCCCGTGATCGCCACCTCGGGCTCGCCGCCCACCGGCCACCACCGCTGGCGTGGTCAACGAAGGCGCCCGGTGCGCACCGGGAAGAATGGCCGAATGCACCCACACCCGAAAGTACGAGCGACGCAGGAGGCGCTGGACGGCGCTGGCGCACGCGACGGCGCTGGCACACCCAGCCTGGTTCGCCTGTTGCCCGACGCCGTCCACACCGCCGCGGCAGCCGCCGCCGCCCTCGATGTCGAGATCGGGCAGATCGCCAACTCCCTGGTCTTCGAGACAGCCGACGGGCCGCTGCTGGTGCTGACCTCCGGAGCGCACCGGGTGGACACCGTCGCCCTCGCCGCGGCGATCGGCGTCACCCGACTCCGGCGGGCCACGCCGGAGTTCGTCCGTGAACACACCGGACAGGTCATCGGTGGAGTCGCCCCGGTCGGCCACCCCCGGCCACTGCGCACCCTGGTGGACACCACCCTCGACAAGTACGACGAGATCTGGGCCGCGGGCGGCGTACCCCGCGCGGTCTTCCCCACCACCTATCCGGAGCTGCTGCGGGTAACCGGCGGCACACCGGCCGAGGTGGCGTGAGCGGGCTTGTCGAACGAGCCACGCCCGGTCAACCGCCGGGCGCCGGTCCCCGAGTTGGTCACCCTGCACGTGTGGCGGACCAGCCGAGCTGGGCTGCCCCGGGTGCTGGCCCGGATGGCAGCCGACCCGCGCCGGCTCCGCGCGCTGCCCGGCGTCCGCTTCGCCAAACTGCTCGGCACCGGGACCGGCACCGGCTTCGGTCCCCGCGACGCGGACCTGACCCGGTGGGCGGCGTTGACCGTGTGGGACTCCCCCGCCGCGGCCACCGGCTTCGCCGGCTCCCCGGTGGGACGGGCCTGGGCACGCATCGCCCATGCCGCCGTCCGAATCGACCTACGCCCGCTCACCAGCCGGGGCGCGTGGTCCGGCCGGCAGCCGTTCGGCGACCCGCCAGGCGGGCGATCCAACGGCCCGGTGCTGGCACTGACCCGGGCCCGGCTCCGCCCCACCCGGGCGGTCACCTTCTGGCAGGCGGTACCCCCGGTGGCCCGCGCGCTGCACACCGCACCCGGCCTGCTCGCCCGCTTCGGCGTCGGCGAGGCACCGCTGGGCTGGCAGGGCACGGTCAGCGTGTGGCGCACCCCGGCGGAGCTGGTCGCATTCGCGTACCGTCACCCCGAGCATCGTGCCGCGATCAGGCGAACCCCCACCGAGGGGTGGTACGCGGAGGAGCTCTTCGCCCGGTTCGAGGTGCGCGATGTGGTCGGTGACCGGACGGTGCTGGACTGGACCACGGACGGCGGAACGAAGGTGGGGACGGCATGAGGCTGGTGCGGTGGACACCGGACGACCTCGTTCGGCGGCTGGACGACGTGGTGACCGTCTACGGCGAGGCGATGGGGTACCGCGCCGATCTACTCAGGGCGCGGCGCGGCTACATCGCCTCCCACGTCCGCCGCCCCGGTTTCCGCGCTGTCGTCAGCCTCACCTCCGAAGGCCACCTGGCCGGATTCGGCTACGGGTACCACGGGAAGCCCGGCCAGTGGTGGCACGACCAGGTGGGGCGGATGCTGGACCCGGCCACCCGCCGCCGCTGGCTGGCCAGCTGCTTCGAGGTGGTCGAGCTACACGTCCGACCACCCGCGCAGGGGCACGGGCTGGGCGCCAGCCAGCTGCGCGCCCTGCTCGGGATAGCGGAGGGGAGCACCACCCTGTTGTCCACCCCGGAGGCAGACGAGCAGCACTCCCGGGCCTGGCGACTGTACCGACGCTTCGGCTTCGTCGACGTCCTGCGCGACTTCCGCTTCCCCGGTGACGAACGCCTGTTCGGGGTACTCGGTCGGGACCTGCCGCTCCCTTCCCCCACCCCCGCCGGGAGAGCACCCACATGACCCGGCCCACCGCCCTGCCGGGGCCGGCCCTCCGGACCGTCTGGGCGCTGTTTGCCGTGCTGGTGCTGGTGCAGATCTGCTACCCCCTGACCACGGGGCAGACCCGGGCCCGGCTGACCGTCGCCACAGTCCTGCTCGGCTACCTGCTCTCGGTCGGCCACGCGCTGCTCAGCCGGGGTCCTCGGACGGCGACGGCGTTGCTCGCCGTGGTCACCGGCGGTGGCTTCGCGATCGAGGCGCTCGGGGTGGCCACCGGGTTCCCGTTCGGCAGCTACGACTACGCGGAACAGCTCGGGCCGAAGCTGGCCGGGGTACCGCTGATCATCCCCCTCGCCTGGACCTGGATGGCCTGGCCCGCCTGGCTGACCGCGGTCCACCTCACCGGGGGTGGGCCGGCCGGGGGCACCGGGCCGGCTGTCCGCCGAATCGCACTGGCAGCGGTCGGGCTGGCCGCCTGGGACCTCTTCCTCGACCCGCAGATGGTCGCCGAGGGGCACTGGGTCTGGCGGAACGCCACCCCCGCGCTGCCCGGCCTGCCCGGCATCCCCGTCAGCAACTACCTGGGCTGGCTGCTCTTCGCGGTGCTGGTGATGGCCGCCCTGCGGCCACTGGCCGGCACCGCCGTGGCCACCACCGACAGCCGCGACGCTCCGATGCTCGCGCTCTATCTGTGGACGTACGGCTCCAGCGTGCTGGCCCACGCCGTCTTCCTCGGCCTGCCCGCCTCGGCCGGGTGGGGCGCCGCGGTTATGGCGCTGACCGCGGTGCCGCTGGCGGTGACGCTGCTGCCCCGGCGACTCCGGCCGACGCTGCTGCCCCGACGCGGCCAGAGGACGCCAGCGGACCGGCGGCGGCGCGCCGACACGTCGGTATGAGCGATCCGGCCCGGTGTCGCACCGCCGGCCCCCACCGAGCTGGGGCGCCGACATGATCCTGTTGCTGGCGATCCTGGTCAGCGTGGCCGCGCTGACCACACACACCCTGGTCAACGCGGGCCGTTGGCTGCGCCGCCCGGTCGGGACGTCGGCGACGGTGACCGAACCGGTGGCGGTGCTGCTGCCGCTGCGCAACGAGGCCGCCCGAGTCGCCCCATGCCTGCGCGCGCTGCTGGCCCAGCGCGGTGTGCCGCAGCTACAGATCGTGGTGCTCGACGACGGGTCGACCGACGGCACCCGCGAGGTCGTCCGCACGGTCGCCGGCGACGACCCCCGGGTCACCCTGCTCGACGGCGACGCTCCACCGCCGGGTTGGCTGGGCAAGCCGCACGCCTGCTGGCAACTCGCCGCCCGGGCCGACCCGGCCGCCACCGTGCTGGTCTTCGTCGACGCCGACGTGGCGCTCGCCCCCCACGCCGTGGCCGCGGCGGTCGGCGAGCTACGGGCCGCGCGGGTGGCGTTGCTGTCGCCGTACCCCCGGATCCTGGTCACGACGGTGGCCGACCGGCTGGTTCAGCCGTTGTTGCAGTGGTTGTGGCTGACGTTCCTGCCGCTGCCCGCGATGGAACGGTCGGCCCGGCCGTCCCTGGCCGCGGCCGGTGGGCAGTTCCTGGTCGTGGACCGGGCCGGATACACCGCCGCCGGTGGACACGCGGCGGTGTCCGACCAGGTTCTGGAGGATGTCGGGTTGGCCCGGGCGGTCAAGCGGTCCGGCGGCCAGATCGCCCTCGCCGACGGCTCACAGCTGGCCACCTGCCGGATGTACGACGACTGGCCACAGCTGCGCGACGGCTACTCGAAGTCGCTGTGGGCCTCGTTCGGTCGTCCCTCGGCGGCGGCCACGGTGGTCGCGCTGCTGCTGCTGCTCTACACCGTCCCGGTGCTGGTCGCCGTGGCCGCGCTGATCGGCGGTGCGCCGGGGACAGCCGCCGTCGCCGCCGGGGCCTACCTACTCGGGGTCGCCGGGCGGGTGGTCAGCGCCCGGGCAACCGGCGGTCGGTGGTGGCCGGACGCGTTGGGGCACCCCGCGTCGGTAGCGGTTCTCGGTTGGCTGACCCTGCGGTCGTACCATCTGCGGAAGCGACGGCGCCTGAGCTGGCGGGGCCGTCCGGTCGGCTAGGAGGCGCGCCATGGCGCGGATCGTGATCGTCGGCGCCGGGGTGGGTGGCCTGGCCACCGCCGCCCGGCTGGCCACCACCGGGCACCAGGTCACCCTCCTGGAGCAGGGTGACACGGTGGGCGGCAAGCTCGGCCGGTACGTACGCGACACGCCCGCCGGCCCCTTCCACTTCGACACCGGTCCCAGCCTGCTGACCCTGCCCCAGGTATTCCACGACCTGTTCGAGGCCACCGGGGCAAAACTGGACGAATACCTGGACCCGGTCCCGCTCGACCCGATCGTGCGACACGTCTTCCCCCACGGTGGACCAACGCTTGATTCGTGCGCCGACTCCGACGAGTTCGCCGCCCGCATCCGCGCGGCCTTCGGCGAGCGGGCCGCCGACCAGTGGCGGCGCCTCTGGCGGCGTGCCGAGCGGGTCTGGACGGCCTCGGAACGGGATATCCTGCGCCGCCGGGTCGACTCGCCCCGAGACCTGGCGATGCTGGCCTGGCGGCTGGGCGACCTGGCCGCTGTCGGGCCGGGCCGCACGCTACGGGGACTGGGCCGCGCCCACCTGTCCGACCCCCGGCTCCAGATGCTGCTCGACCGGTACGCGACGTACGCCGGAACTGACCCGCGCCGGGCACCGGCGGCCCTCGTCGCCGTCCCCTACGCCGAGCTGGCCTTCGGCGGCTGGTACCTCCGCGGCGGACTGGGCACCCTCGCCGACGCCCTGCTGACCCGCTGCCTGGATCTCGGGGTGGTGGTAAGGACCGGCGTCCGGGTCACCCGGATCGACGCGGCGGGCGGACGGGTGCACGGCGTACGCCTCGCCGGCGTGCACGCCCCCGTGCCGGCCGATGTGGTGGTGTCCAACGTTGACGCGCTCACCCTCTACCGGGACCTGCTGCCCACCCCACGACGGCTGGCCGCGCTGACCGACCGCAGCCTCGCCGGCTTCGTGCTGCTGCTCGGCGTACGCGGGGACACCGGGCTGGCCCACCACAACGTCTTCTTCCCCGACGCCTACGACAGCGAGTTCGACGCGGTCTTCGGGGCGCCCGGGCGGGGGGTTCGGGCGCGCCCGGCCCCGGACCCGGCGGTCTTCGTCACCGTGGCCGCCGACGAGACGGTCCGCCCGGCTGGGCACGAGGCGTGGTTCGTGCTGGTCAACGCCGCTCGGCAGGGCACCGCCGCCGATGCTGTCGACTGGCGACGCCCCGGCCTCGCCGAGGCGTACGCGGACCGGATCCTGGACGTGTTGGCCGCGCGGGGGGTGGACGTACGGAACCGGCTGCTGTTCCGGGAGATCCGTACGCCGGCCGATCTGGGCAGTGCGACGGGCGCACCGGGCGGAGCCATCTACGGCACCACGGGCGGCCTGCTCCGCCCGCCCAATCGGGGGCCGGTCCGCGGGCTGTGGCTGGTCGGTGGCTCCTGCCACCCGGGCGGCGGGCTGCCGATGGTCGCCCTCTCCGCCCAAATCGTCGCCGACTCCATCGGCCCTGCCTGGTAGCGGGCCGGCCCGATCCGCCACCGCCTACCCGCGGGGTCCGGCCTCGCCACCGCGGGGTCCGGCCTCGCCACCGCCTACCCGCGGGGTCCCGGCTTCGCTGGCGCGCCTCCGGTGGGGCGCGAGCGTCAACTGGCGTTGATCAGTGCGCCCCGGACGGCGGCCAGTAGCTGTCCGAGGCCGAAGCCGGCCAGCAACGCCCAGACCGCGCTCGCCATGGTGCTGGTGCCCGCGGTCAGGTCCGGCGCGATCAGCCCCGCCAGCCCGGCCAACAGCAGGCCGACGAGGGCCACCACGACCCGGGTCGGCCGCTCCCCCACGGTCACCGCACCGACCTCTCGCATTCCGGCGGAGGTCGCCCGGGCCCGCACGTACTCGTGCAGCCAGGAGAGCGCACCACCGGCGACCACCAGTGCGCCCGGCGCGCCGAGCAGCCAGAACGCGACCAGCCAGGCCGCCTCACCGAGCCGGTCGGCCACCGAGTCGTAGACGTACCCGAGCCGGGTGGTGCGGTTGCTCGCCACCGCGACCGCGCCGTCGAGACTGTCCGCCACCGAGGCGAACAGCACCAGCAACGCGCCGAGAAAGGGCCCGTCCTGCGGGCGTACCACGACCAGCGGCACGCCGAGGCAGAGCAGCACCCCGGCGACGGTCACCGCGGTCGGGGCGACCCGTAGCCGACCCAGCACGTAGCCCCCGTGGTACGCGAGGCGCAGCCAGGCCCGGACCGGCGGGGCTGCGGCGCGTGGATCGAACCCACCGTGCAGGCGCGCCCAGGCCGTGGCGTACTGGTCCCAGTTCAGCTGTCTGCCCACCACGGATCAACCGTCGCACCGATCGCGCGGTGTCGTGGCGCGTCTGCTCACCCGGGGGTACTGACTCGCAGATTCCGCCAGATCTCCCGGGTCGCGGTGGACCGGTTGAAGGTGATGAAGTGGATGCCGGGAACACCCTCGTCCAGCAGCCGCTGGCACATCTCGCTGGCCTGCTCGACGCCGAGCTGGCGGACTGCCTCCGGGTCGTCCGCGACCCGCTCGAAGCGTGCGGCCAGGGCCGGCGGGAAAGGCGCGCCGGAGAGCTGCTCCGACCGCTCGATGGTGCTGACCTTCGTTACCGGCATCACGCCCGGGATAATCGGCGTGGCACAGCCCGCCGCTACCACCCGGTCCCGCAGTCGAAGGTACTCGTCCGCGTCGAAGAACATCTGAGTGATCGCAAACTCGGCTCCGGCCCGGCACTTGCGGACGAAGTACGCCGTGTCGGAGTCGATGTCGGGCGAGCGGGGGTGCTTGTACGGGAAGGCGGCAACGCCAACGCTGAAGTCACCGGCGTCGCGGACCAGGCGGACCAGGTCCTCCGCGTAGTCCACGCCATCCGGGTGGGGGATCCACTCGCCGGTGGGGTCGCCGGGCGGGTCGCCGCGCACGGCGAGCACGTTCCGCACGCCCGCAGCGGCCAACCGCCCGATCACGTGCCGCAGCTCGGCCACCGAGTGGTTGACTGCGGTCAGGTGCGCCATCGGCAGCAGCGTGGTCTCGGTAGCTACCCGTTCGGTAACCGCCACGGTCGTGTCCCGAGTTGAGCCACCGGCGCCGTAGGTGATCGAGACGAACGACGGGCGCAGCGACTCCAGCTCCCGGATGGCCTGCCAGAGCAGCCGCTCGCCCTGCGCTGTCTTCGGGGGCATGAACTCGAAGGAGAAGGTCGGCCGGCGGTCGCGGATCAGCTCCCCGATCGCCGACTGCGGATTGGGGAGAACCGATGGAAGACCAAGCGCCACGCCATGACTCTAGCGGCGCCGGGCCGCGATCCCTAGACCTTCCCCCGTCGCAAACGATGACAAGGGGTACGGTACGGCCGACACCCCGCAACACGGCACAGTCGACACCGCCCGACCGGGCCCGGCGCGTCGCCAGGCCGCCGGTGGGTAACCGGCCGTCGCGACCGGCTAGCGTCAGGGCGTGACCTACGCTGCTCCTGTCTCCCCGGTGGACCGTGCCGGGCTTCGGCAACGCGTCAACAAGGCGCTGGCCGACTTCCTGGTGACCCGACGTGCCTGGATGACCGATGTCGACGCCTCCCTCGCCCCGTTGGCCGACGCGGTCGAGGCATTCGTCCTCGGCGGCGGCAAGCGGCTACGGCCCGCCTTCGCCTACTGGGGCTACCGGGGCGCCGGTGGAATCGACACCGAACAGGTGACGACCGCCCTGGCCGCGTTGGAGTTCGTGCAGGCCAGCGCCTTGATTCACGACGATCTGATCGATCGTTCGGACACCCGGCGGGGTGAGCCGGCGGTGCACCTGCGGTTCGCCGCCCGGCACCGGTCGGCGGACTGGGACGGAGACGCGGACGGCTTCGGTGAGGCGGCGGCCATTCTCCTGGGTGACCTGTGCCTGGTCTGGTCGGATGAGCTGCTGCACTCCGCCGGACTGGACCCGCGCACCACCGCCCGGGCACGGCCGGTATTCGACCAGATGCGGACCGAGGTCACCGTGGGCCAGTACCTCGACGTACTGACCCAGGCCACCGGGGACACGTCGGTCGAGCGGGCCGGGAAGGTCGCTCGCTACAAGTCGGCGAAGTACACCGTCGAACGCCCGTTGCTACTCGGCGCCGCACTGGCCGACGCCAGCCCCGAGGTCCACGCGGCGTACTCGGCGTACGGGCTGCCGCTGGGTGAGGCCTTCCAGCTGCGCGACGATGTGCTGGGGATCTTTGGTGACCCGGCGCAGACCGGTAAACCAGCCGGCGACGACCTCCGCGAGGGAAAGCGGACCTACCTGGTGGCGGCCGCGTTGGAGATGGCCGGCACCGCGGACCGGGAGGTGCTGCTCGACGGCCTCGGCGACGCCAACCTCGACGACGCCGGGGTGGCCCGGCTGCGGGAGCTGATCGGAGCCAGCGGCGCGCTCGGCCGCGCCGAGCAGCGGATCCAGGAGCTCACCGACACCGCGCTCGCCGCACTGTCCACCGTTGACCTCGACACCGAGGCGCACCAGGCCTTGGCCGACCTCGCCATCGCCGCCACCCGCCGCCCTGCCTGACCCCCCCGCCCCATCCGGCCGGACCTCGACCGGACCGGGCGGGGAACCCCGAGTCAGAAACCGAGGGCTTGGGCGCGACGTTTGACCTCGCGGGCCTGATCGCCGGCCAGCGCCACGGCGGCGGTGCCGCCGGGCAGGGTGTCATCGGGCTGGTAGAGCCAACGCAGGATCTCTTCATCGTCGTAGCCGGCGTCGGCGAGGAGGTTCAGCACCCCGGGTAGATGCTTGAGCGCCCCTCGGGTCGCCACCAGGTCCGCCGGCACCCGACGGGCACCGTCTCGGCGGACCGCGATCAGCTCCCGGTCCCGGATCATCTGGTGGACCTTGCTGATCGTCAGGTCGAGGCGCTCGGCGACGGCCGGCAGGGTCAGCCACGCGGTCGGTTCGGCGGCAGGGCTCACGGCGGGCTCGCCAGCGGGTACGGAGTCGGTCACCCGACCACCCTGCCACGCCGCTCCGGCATCGGGCGAGCGCCCCCACGGCCCGGATCCGGGCCGTGGCGCACCGACCGGAGCTGCAAAAACGGCCGTCTGGTGGGTCACCGGATTCAAAACGTCACTGCCGGCCTGTAGCATCGGTGTCCAACCACCTACCCCTGGACACATAGACTTCCTGCCGATGGACACACAGGTCGCCGACACGTTGCTGGGCTCACTGATCGACGGGCGCTACCGCATCCGCGGTCGGGTCGCCCGGGGTGGCATGGCGACTGTATACACCGCAACCGACGAGCGCCTCGATCGCACCATCGCAGTCAAGATCATCCATCCCGCACCGGGTCCGGAGGCCCAGGGGCGGACAGCGGGCTTCGTGGACCGTTTCGCCGACGAGGCGAAGACCATCGCCCGGCTGACCCACCCCAACGTCGTCGCGGTCTACGACCAGGGCATCCACGCCGACCGGCCATACCTGGTCATGGAGTACGTGCGCGGGCGCACGCTGCGCGACGTGCTCACCGAACGGCACCGGCTCAACCCCGACGAGGTGCTCGCGATCACCGAACAGATGCTCGCCGCGATCGCCGCCGCGCACCGGGCCGGGCTCGTCCACCGGGATGTCAAACCGGAAAACGTGCTGGTCGCCGAGGCACCGACCGGAGGTGCGGCCAACCTGGTCGACAGCGTGGTGAAGGTCGCTGATTTCGGATTGGCTCAGGCGGTGGAGGCGAGCGCCGACGACGCGCAGGCCAACCAGTTGATGGCCACGATCGCCTATGTGGCACCGGAGCTGGTGACCGATGGGCACGCCGACCCGCGCACCGACGTCTATTCCGCGGGCATCGTGCTGTTCGAGATGCTCACCGGCCGGGTGCCGTATGACGGCCATCGCCCGGTCGAGGTGGCCTGGCAGCATGTCCGACAGGATGTGCCGGCACCGTCGACCCTGGTACCGGGGCTACCGAAGGCCCTCGACGACCTGGTCATCCGCGCCACCCGGCGCGATCCCGCCGCCCGCCCGGCCGACGCCGGTGCGCTGCTCACCCAGGTACAGGCAGCTCGGGAGGGGTTGGGCAACCCGAATACCCACACCACGGTGCTACGCCGGGTGACCGAGAGGCCCCCGGTGAGTGACCCGACCATGGTGGTCGCGGCCGTACAGCCGGCGCAGCGCCCTGCCTGGGCCCGGTTACCCGAGGAGGCCCCGCGGGGTGGCCGACGCCGGGCGGTCGACAACGAGAGTGTCTGGTCCCGGTTGGCCCCGCTGCCCGGTCGGCTGATGGGTGAGCAGCGCGGCCGACTTGCGGTGGCCGCTGTCGTCGTGATGCTGGGGCTGATTGCCGCGGTGGGTGGCTGGTGGGTCGGCGTCGGCCGATTCACCCAGGCCCCAGAGCTGGTGAGCCTGGACCAGGCCGCCGCGGAGGCGCAGGCGAAACGGGCCGGTTTGGTCCTCCGATACGCCGACCCGCGCCACGACGATCAGGTGCCGAAAGACGCCGTCCTGTCCCAGGATCCGGCCTCCACCTCCCGCATCGTGAAGGGTGGCACGATCACCCTCACCCTCTCGCTGGGCCCCGAGCAGTTCGCGGTGCCGGATGTCGTCGGCAAAGAGTTCGAGTTGGCCTCGACCGACCTGACCGCGGCCGGCCTGGAAGTGATCAAGGGTTCCACCAGCTACCACAACAGCCTACCGGAGGGCATGGTGGTCGCCACCGACCCGGAGGCGGGCACCGAGGTCAAGCCCGGACACGAGGTCACGGTAACTCTGAGCAAAGGCAGGGCGCCCATCTCGGTGCCGAACCTGGTCGGCAAGCCCTTGAACGAGGCCCGTTCGATCCTGAACCAGCTCGGGCTGGTACTCGTGGAACCGCCGACGGTGAAGGAGTCCGACAAACCCAAGAACGAGGTCATCGGGCAGAGTCCAGCCGACGGCGCCGGCGTGGAGAAGGGGGCGAAGGTCAGCCTGGAGGTCAGCCAGGGCCCACCGCAGGTTGTCGTCCCCCGCGTGATCGGCATGCCGTGCCAGCAGGCCAAGCAGGTGCTGGAGGGGCAGTCCTTCCCGGTCGCGGTGCAGTTCAACCAGAACGGCACCGTCCGGTTCCAGACTCCCGGCGAGAACTCCCAGGTACCACCCGGTACCCAGATCACCCTCGGCTGCCTGTGACGGCGGCCGTGCGACCGGTCGGCGCGCACACACCGACCGGGGGCGGGCTGGCGAAAGCCGCCCTGCCCTACCTGGACGCGACGGGCGCCGAGGTCGCCCAGGTCTACGTTTCCAACTCGCGGGGCTGGGCATTGCCACCCGGCAACCCGACGCAGGACGCACTGTTTCGCGCCGGCTGCGCCGAGCGTGGTGTCCCGGTGTTCATCCACGCGTCCCTGCTGGTCAACCTCGGCTCGCCCACCGCGGCGACCGTGGAGCGGTCAACGCAGACGCTGGCACACGCGCTACGCCGAGGGACAGCGATCGGCGCCCAGGGGGTGGTGTTCCACGCCGGCAGCGCGGTGGACGCCGGGTACGCCGACACGGCAATGCGCCAGGTCCGGGAAGTGCTGCTGCCACTGCTGGACACCGCCGGTGACACAGACGGGCCGATGCTGCTGGTCGAGCCGAGCGCCGGTGGCGGGCGCTCGCTCGCCGCCCGGGTAGAACAACTCGGCCCCTACCTGGATGCGGTGGACCGGCACCCTTGGCTCGGTGTCTGCTTCGACACCTGCCATGCCTGGGCCGCCGGGCACGACCTGTCCGTCGAAGGTGGCATGACCGCCACGCTCGACACGCTGGTAGCCACCGTAGGGGCGGACCGGCTACGGCTGGTACACGCCAACGACTCGAAGGACCTCTGCGGCTCCACCCGGGACCGACACGAGAACATCGGCAAGGGCACCATCGGGGAGCCAGCCTTCGCCGAACTGATGCACCACCCGGCGACCTCCGGGGTGCCGACGGTGGTGGAGACCCCCACCGAGAAGCACGTGGGCCACGCCGGCGACGTGGCCGTTCTCAAGCGACTGCGTAGCTGACCGACCGGCGGTACGGATCAGGCACGCAGGGCGCGGGTGAGGACGTCGATCGCGCGGTTGATCGCCGCATCGTCCACACCCAGATGGGTGACCAGGCGGGCGGTATCCGGGCCGAGCACACTGACCAGCACCCCTTCCGCACGGGCCGCTGCGGCGAAGGTGTGCGCGTTCATCGGTGCCTTGGTGAGATCCAACGGGACCAGGTTGGTATGCACCTCGGCCGCCAAGACCCCGAACGGGGCAACCGCGTCGGCGAGCCGGGTCGCCTTCGCGTGATCCTCGGCGAGCCGCTGCACCTGGTTCGCCAGGGCGTACCGGCCGGCAGCCGCGAGGATCCCGGCCTGCCGCATACCACCGCCCATCCGCTTCCGGATGAACCGAGCTCGTTCGATCTTGTCGGCACTGCCGACCACCAGCGAGCCGACCGGCGCGCCAAGCCCCTTGGAGAGGCAGACCGACAGGGTGTCGAAGAGCACGCCGTAGGTGGCCAGCGGTACCCCGTCGGCGATGTGCGCGTGCCAGATTCGAGCACCGTCGCAGTGCACCGCGACCTGAGCCGCGTCGGCGACCCGACGCAGCTCACGCAGAGCCGCCAGCGGGATCACCCCACCGCCGCCCCGATTGTGGGTCTGCTCCACGGCGACCGCCCGGGTAGGCACCGCAAAGTAGCCATCGGGCCGAATCATGCCAGCGACCACGTCCGGGTCAACCGCCGCGCCGACCGCCGGCCAGGTCCGCGACGAAATGCCGCCGTACACGGCAGCCGCACCGATCTCGTACGTCACCACGTGCGCGTCCGCGTCGCAGAGCAGTTCGCCGCCGGGTGGCACCAACAACTGCAGCGAAATCTGGTTGGCCATCGTCCCGGTCGGGCAGAACAGCGCCGCCTCGTGGCCGAAAAGCGCCGCGACCTCGGCTTCCAGGGCGTTGACCGTAGGGTCCTCGCCGTACACGTCGTCGCCCACCTCGGCGACGGCCATCGCCTCCCGCATTCCCTCGGTCGGGCGGGTGACAGTGTCCGAACGCAGATCGATCATGACGTCCTCCTCCTCGCGTCAGCCACGGAGCTTCCCCTCCGGCCGCCGACTGCGGGGCTCGCAAGCTCACTCCTCGCGTCAGCCACGGAGCTTCCCCTCCGGCCGCCGACTGCGGGGCTCGCAAGCTCACTCCTCGCGTCAGCCACGGAGCTTCCCCTCCGGCCGCCGACTGCGGGGCTCGCAAGCTCACTCCTCGCGTCAGCCACGGAGCATCTCGGCTACCAGGAACGCCAGCTCCAGCGACTGTTGGGTGTTCAGCCGCGGGTCGCAGGCGGTCTCGTACCGGTCGGGCAGATCGACATCGCCGATCCCCTGGGCACCGCCGAGGCACTCGGTGACATCTTCACCGGTCAGCTCGACGTGCAGCCCGCCGGGGTGGGTTTCCAGGCCGCGGTGCACCTCGAAGTAGCCCAGCACCTCGTCCACGATCCGGTCGAAGTGCCGGGTCTTGTAGCCGTTAGACGACTCATGGGTATTGCCGTGCATCGGGTCGCACTGCCACACCACCTTGGCGCCGGCGGCGGTGACCTTGGCGACGAGCGACGGCAGGACGTCACGGACCCGGTGGTTGCCCATCCGACTGATCAGGGTCAGCCGGCCCGGCACATTGTCCGGGTTGAGCTTCTCGCACAGCTCGATGACGTCGTCCGGTCTCGTCGTCGGGCCGAGCTTCACCCCGATCGGGTTCGCGATCCGGGAGATGAAGTCAATATGCGCCCCATCGAGCTGCCGGGTACGCTCGCCCACCCAGAGCAGGTGCCCGGAGAGCCCGTACGCCCGGCTGTCGGAGACACGGGTCAACGCCCGGTCGTACTCCAAGGCAAGCGCCTCGTGGGAGCAGTAGAGGGTGACGGTCCGCAACGCCTCGTCCTCGGTCATCCCACAGGCCTGGATGAAGGCCAGCGCCCGGTCGATCTCCCGGGCGATCGCCTCGTACCGCTCGCCGGCCGGCGAGTTCCGCACGAAGCCCTTGTTCCAGTCGTGCACCGCGTGCAGGTCCGCCAGGCCGCCAGCAAGATAGGCACGGAGCATGTTCATCGCGGCGGCGGAGTTCGCGTACGCCCGGATCATGCGTTGCGGGTCGGCGACCCGCGCCTCCGGCGTCGCGTCCAAGGAATTGATCATGTCGCCCCGGTAGGCCGGTAGGCCACGGGCGTCGGTCGGCAGGGACCGGGGCTTGGTGTACTGACCCGCCGCCCGGGCGACCTTGACCACCGGCAAGGAGGCGCCGTAGGTCAGCACGATCGCCATCTGCAGCAAGGTACGGGCGTTGGCGAGCAGGTGGCTCTCGGTGTTGTCGGCGAAGGTCTCCGCACAGTCCCCACCCTGGAGCAGGAACGCCTTCCCCTCGCAGACCAGTGCGAGTTGGCGCCGCAGTTGATCAACCTCGTACGGGGCCACGACCGACGGGACGTTCTCCAACACCTTGCAGACCTCGGCGACCTGGGCACCGTCCGGCCAGGGCGGGGTCTGGGCACGCGGCAGGTCCCGCCAACGGTCCAGACCGAGGGCAGCGTCCTCGGCGGAATCGATGGTTGGCCGGCTGGTCTGCAGCACCGGACTACCGACAGCGGGATGGCTCAGCTGATGCCATTCTTGGCGCATACCAGAAAGCCTACGGCGACGGGTCCGGCACCAAACCCGCGAGGGGGGCTGTTCCGCCAGGTGAGAGATCCGTCACCAATCTCGAGCCGAGTCGGGCGCCGGCCGTGGGACAGCCAAGATCAGGGGGTTTCGGTCGGCTCAGGAGTCCCGGTCGAGGCGGACGCCGTACTGCCGGGCGTCTCACTCGCGATACACCAATCAGCCCCGTCCCGGGTCACCGTGAACAGCAGCGGGCGGACCAGCTCCTCCGCACCGGAGGTCACCGACACCGTCGCGCTGACCTCCTCACCCCGCGGACCGGGCCCGACCTCGGTAATCTGCGCCTGCGACACCTCAAAGTGGTCAGCGAAGTCGCCGCTCGGTCCGGTGGCGACAGCATCGAACGCCGGATGCATCACCGCGCAGAACTGGCTACGCCCGGCAGCCACGTCCTTGACCGCTACCGCATCAAGGTATGCCTGCACCCGCTCCCGCGCCTTGGTCGCGCCCTCGACCGCAGGCGCCTGCTCGGCGGACTCCGTCGGCTCATCCGCGCTGCAGCCGAGGAGCGTCGCCAGCAAACTCCCACCGAGCACGCCGAGCCCCAGCCTCCGGTACGCCGTACGCATGCCACCTCCGAACGCCATGGATTCCGACCGTCGACCGGCGAGTCTGTCACACCGGGCGGAGCGACGGTCCCACCGACACGGGCGGGGAAGGAGCGATCCGTGGCCCCTCCCCCGCCCGGGTCGATCGGGCGTCGGCCGGGCTAGCCGAGACCACCCTCAATGGCGCTGATCAGCTCACCGTTGGTGGTGTCACCGGAGAGTTCCCAGAAGAACGCTCCGCCGAGACCCTCATTCTTCGCGTAGGTCATCTTGCCGCCGATGGTGTACGGGGTGTCGTAGCTCCACCAGTTGTTGCCGCACTTGGCGTACGCCGTACCGCCGACGGTTCCGGTTACCGGACAGGTGTTCTTCAGAACCTTGTAGTCATCAAAGCCCGCCTCGTAGGTGCCGGAGGCGGGTCCGGTGGCGGTGCCACCTGGCGCTGTCTGGGTGACACCGGTCCAACCTCGACCGTAGAAGCCGATGCCGAGCAGCAGTTTGTCGGCCGAGACCCCCTTACTCTTCAGCTTCTGGATCGCCGCGTCGGACCAGAAGCCCTGCTGTGGGATACCGGAGTACGAGTAGAGCGGCGAGTGTGGGGCGGTCGGACCCTGCGGGCTGAAGGCGCCGAAGTAGTCGTAGGTCATGGCCATGATCCAGTCGAGCGTGGACGCCGCGCCGGCATAGTCGGCAGCGTCGATCCGGCCGCCGTTGCTGGCATCGCCGGTGATCGCGGCGGTGATCAACGCCGACGGGCCGAACCGGGCGCGCAGCGCCTCCACCACGTTCTTGAACGCGGCTGGTCCGCTGGAGTCACAGGTGAGACCGCAGGCGTTCGGGTATTCCCAGTCGATGTCGATGCCGTCGAAGACATCCGCCCAACGCGGGTCCTCGACCAGGTTGTAGCAGCTCTCGGCGAAGGCGGCCGGGTTCTGCGCTGCCTGGGTGAACCCGCCGGACCAGGTCCAGCCGCCGAAGGACCAGATCACCTTGAGGTGCGGGTACATCGCTTTGAGCTTGCGCAGCTGGTTGAAGTTCCCCCGCAACGGCTGATCCCAGGTGTCGGCGACGCCGTCCACGCTGCCCGCCGCGGTGTACGCCTTCTCGTAGTCGGCGTAGCTGTCGCCGATCCCGCAGCGCCCACCTGCCGTTTTGCCGAACGCGTACATGATGTGGGTCAGCTTCGATGCCGAGCCACTGGTGTGGATGTTCTTGACGTGGTAGTCGCGGTCGTAGACACCCCACTGCGTGAAGTAGCCGACGATCTTGTGGTCACCACTGGGGGGTGCGGTGGTCGGGGGCGGCGTGGTTGGCGGCGGCGTGGTCGGGGGCGCGGTCGTCGGAGGTGACGTGGTCGGGGGCGACGTGGTCGGTGGGGCGGACCCGCCGGAACAGGCAGCACCGTTGATTGTGCAGTTCAGGGGTGCTCGATAGGGGCCGGTCCCGTTGTACCCCCAACTGAAGCTGGCACCTGGGGCGAGCGGCCCGGCCCAACTCTTCTTGACCGCGACGTAGTGGTTCCCGGTGCGGGTGACGTCGGCGTCCCAGAACACGCCGATGCTGGTCCCGGCGGGAAGGTCGAACTCGATCCGCCAGGTGCTCACCGACTCATTCGAGCCGTTGGTGACCGTCACCTTCGCCGAGTGGCCACTCCCCCAGTCCTGCACCTGGTCGAAGGTGGCGGTGACGCTGCCGGCCCCGTACGCAGAGGCCATCGGAACCGCCGCGACTGCCAGCATGACTACGACACCGGCCCAGAGGGCCCGGCGAAGTGATCTCTTCATGTAACACCCCTCAAATAGTTAGGAAACTTTTTAATGATTATGAGACGTTACTCACAGCCCGCAAATTCGTCAAGAAGCTCGCACACATCGCAATCGAACGCCCTGGATAGCGCCGGCTTAACCGTCCGTACATCTGTTGGGCGCAGCCCTGACCCAACGGAGTAACCCATAAAGCCTGAAATACCAGGCATGACAGAAAATTCACTTTTGCGCTAACAGCCTGCCCCGAAGCAGCGTCTCCGGAGAGCGCACACCCGGGAGGGAGCCCATCCCGCACCCGCGGGGAGGCTATTTCGCACATACGCTGAAGCCGTTTGGTTCGCAGTAGAGCGATTGGTAAAGTCCAGCTATCTTTCGGTCCATCCCATCGAGCCTGCGACCCGGGCCGACAAGGACGACGCATGCTGCATCACCCGGCCAAACTGCCCCAGCCTCGACGGCCCACGATGGTGGATGTCGCGCGACGTGCCCGTGTGAGTCTGAAGACCGTCTCCCGCGTGGTCAACAACGAGCCAACCGTCGGCCCCGAACTTGCCGAACGAGTGATGACTGCCGTCTCCGAGTTGGGCTTCCGGCGCAACGGCATCGCCCGCAATCTCCGATCCCGAGAGCTCAGCGCGACGATCGGCCTACTCATCGAAGAAATCGCCAACCCGTTCTACGCGACGATCGCAGGTGTCGCAGCGGAGATCGCGGCGGCACACCAGACACTGCTGATCACCGCCTCCTCCGAGGAGGATCCGGACCGCGAGCGCACGCTGTTGCTGGAGCTGGTCCAGCGCCGGGTGGACGGCCTGCTCGTCGTTCCCGCCGGAACAGACCACTCATTTCTTCGACAGGAGGTGGAGATGGGCCTTCCGGCGGTGTTTATCGACCGACCGCCCGGACAGCTCCTCGCCGATGTGGTCCTCCTGGACAACCAGGGCGGAAGTCGCGCCGGAATCCGCTCACTCCTCGACGCCGGGCACCGACGGATCGGCCTATTGCTGGGTTCCTTGAATGTCTACACAATGCGGGAGCGACTGGCCGGCGTACAGGCCGAGTTGTCGGGCTCCGGTATCCCGTACGACGAGGCGTTGGTGCGGAGTGGCATAGCGGGTCCAGAGCAGGCCAGCCGGGCGGTGGCCGACATGCTCGGCCTCGCCGACCAGCCCACCGCCTTCTTCTGCGCCAACAACCGCCTCACCCTCGGCGCACTCCAGGAGCTTCATGGCCGAGGCAGCGACGCGGCGTTGGTTGGTTTCGACGATTTTGAGCTGTCCCATCTGATGCCGCGACCGTTGACCATCATCGCCCACGACCAACGTGAACTGGCACGGATCGCGACGGAGCAACTGTTCGAACGCATCGGTGGAGACCGGTCGTGGCCATCGACCTCCGTCCTGCCGACGCAGCTGGTTCACCGCGGCCGGCGCTGACGTCAGCCCGCCGCCGAGCACCAACGAGGCCCGGCCGACGCTCCCGCCGGCCGGGCCCAGATCGCTACGCTGGCCCCGGGGAGAGCGCCGCGACGGCATCGGCGAGCGTGGGTGGGTCAGCCCCCCGCCGGCCGCAGGTGAGCGCGGCGACGGTGCTGGCCTGGTGTAGCCCCTGGCGCCACTGGTTCGGGGTGACGGCCGCGAGACGGGCACCGGGCTGGTCGCCCAGCGCACCGAAGTCCGCGAGGGCGGCGAGCAGGCCGCCGGTGAACGAATCGCCCGCACCGACGGTATCGACCACCTTGCCCCGCCGGGCTGGCTGTCGGTACATCGCCCCGTCCGGCGCCAGCAGACAACTGCCGGCAGCGCCGCGCGTCACCACCGCGCAGGCCACCCCGGCGGCCCGCCACTCGGCCATGACCTGCTCGATCGTGCGCTCTGGGTAGAGCCAGTCAAGGTCCTCCTCGCTCGCCTTGACCAGGTGCGCGGAGCGCACCTGTCGCTGCACCCGGCGCTGCTCC
The DNA here is from genome assembly GCF_059570675.1 of Salinispora goodfellowii. Lineage (NCBI taxonomy): Bacteria > Bacillati > Actinomycetota > Actinomycetes > Micromonosporales > Micromonosporaceae > Salinispora > Salinispora goodfellowii. Next base: position 151,874 of record NZ_JCANTD010000004.1, read on the forward strand.
CCGGCGCGGTCGGGGACGATGGTGGGACGCAGGTTGAGGTCGATCGACAGGGTGAGCGCCCCGCGGTCTCGTTCCCGGGCGAAGAGATCTTCCACCACCGCCGCGCCCGGCGCCAGGGCCAGCGCCAGGGAGCCGGAGTGCAGGGCGGTTAGCCCGGTGTCTTCGAAGCTCGGTAGCTCGGCCGCGGTCCACTGCCAGTCGGCGGTCCCGGTCAGGTAGCACTGGTAGGTGGCCTGGCCGGAGTCGTCGAGCGTGGCGACCACCAGTGAGGTTGACTCGACCGCGGAAATCGCCCAGGCCAGGTCGACTCCGTTGGCGTGCAGGTGGCCCCGGATCCGCTGGCCGAAGCCGTCGCTACCGAGCCGGGCGAGCAGCCGGACCGGCTGCTCGAGCCGGGCCAGGGTGAGTGCGACGTTGGCCGGTGAGCCGCCGGGTACGGCCCGATAGCTCCCGGCCGTGTCCTCGGCGACCAGGTCGACCAGCGCCTCGCCAACAACCGCGATCACCGGTCTACCTCCACCTGATCGGTCCCCATCGGGTCGTACAGACCCGCGAGGCTGGGCTTTGTCGGCGCCGAGGACAGCAGGACGGCCTGGTACGCGTGGTAGACGTCGGGGCGGCCGTGCCAGACCCGGTTCGCCGGCTGGTTCAGCTCGTCCAACTCGTGGTGCCACTCTCCGGTCTTCGGATCAATGAGATGGCGGACGGCGTAGTCCCAGAAGGTCTGGTACCAGTGCTCGTAGTAGTGGTCGCCGGTGCGCCGCCAGAGGGTCGCCGCCGCCCCGATCGCCTCGGCCAGCACCCAGTGCATCCGGGATCGAACCACTGGCCGGTCCGACCAGTCGAGGGTGTAGACAAATCCATCCGCCCCGTCAACCGACCAGCCCCGGGTGACCGCCGCGGTGAAGAGCGCACGCGCGTCTTCGAGCAGCCAGTGCGGTGGTGCAACGAGCGCGGTCTCGAGGTGTAGCAGCAGTCGCGCCCACTCCAGCCAGTGGCCCACCGTGGACCCGTACGGCCGGAAGGGGTCCGCGGGCTGGTCCAGGTTGTAGTCCAGCTGCGGTTCCCAGTCGGCGGTGAAGTGCTCGGGCAGCCGCCAGTCGTGTCGGGCGGCCACCCCGTGCACCAGGTGCTCGCAGATCGCCAACGCGCGTTGCGCCCAGCGCCGGTCCCCGGTGACCTCCCCGACGGCCAGGAACGCCTCGACCATGTGCATGCTGCTGTTCGCACCACGGTAGGGCTCCAGCTCGGAGAAGTCCCGGTTCCACGACTCCCGGGTTCGACCGGCGGTCTCGTCCCAGAACCGCTCGCCCACCACCGTGATCGCCTCGGCCAGGAGCTGGCCGGCGCCGGGCCGGCCGGCGCGGGTCGCGCTGCTCGCGGCGAGCAGGACAAAGGCGTGCTCGTACGCGGACTTCCGGTCCGTAACCGGTTCCCCACCCAACTCCACGGCGCTGAACCAGCCGCCGTGCTGCGCGTCCCGCAGGGAACTGCGCAGCGTGGCGACGCCGTGGTCGACCGTGTCGGCGGTGTCCGGGGTCTGTTGTAGGTGCGCCAGGGCGAAGACGTGGGTCATCCGACAGGTGATCCAGGTATGCAGCGGCTGGCGCGGGTCGGGTTCGCCGTGCTCGCCCAACCACCAGAACCCTCCCTCGGGCCGAACCGAGGCGCGGGCAGCGCGCAGCAGCGCGTCGCGCTGGTTGGCGAGGAGCTGCTGATGGGCGGTGTCCGGGGTCGGGCCGGTTCGCGTCGGCCGCCGGCCGGAGAGATGTTCGGTCATGTCAGCTCTTCACCGATCCTGCCATGAGGCCACCGATGAACCAGCGACCCAGGAATACGTAGACAACCAGAGTGGGCAGCGAGGTGATCAGCGCCCCGGCCATTGAGGCCGCGTAGTCGGGGGACTGAGCTCCCGCGAGCGCATTGAGCGCGATCGTGATCGGCCCATTACGGGTGTTGGAAAGGAAGATCGCAAACAGGTAGTCGTTCCACGCCGAGGTGAACTGCCAGATCACGGCGACCACGAAGCCCGGAATGGAAACCGGCAGAATGATCGACCGGAAGGTACGGATGAGGCCCGCCCCGTCGACCCACGCGGCTTCGACCATCTCCACCGGAACCGTGGTGGCGTAGTAGTTACGGAAGATGAGCGTGCAGATCGGGATGCCGTAGACGCAGTGCACGAAGATCAGCGTTGGAATACCCGGCGCGATACCGAGGGTGCCGACCACTTCCCGCAGCGGAATCATCACCGCCTGGTAGGGGATGAACATCCCGAACAGGATCAGGGTGAACACGATGTCCGCACCGGGAAACCGCCACCGGGACAGGACGAAGCCATTCGCCGCACCGAGCAGCGAAGAGATCAACGCGACCGGAATGGCGAGCTGGAAGGTCCGGACGAACGACGGCCCCAGGGCCGCCCACGCCTTGGCCCACGATTCGGTGCTCCACTGCTCGGGCAGATTCCACTGCCCGTTCACGCCGATGTCAGAGCCCGACTTGAAGCTGGTCACGACGAGGACGTACGCCGGCATCAGCACGATGAGCAGGAAGAGCAGCAGCACGCCGTGCCGGAGGGTGCGCCCGACCACGTCGGCGGTGGAACGGCGAGGCGGTGGGGGCGGCGCCGCGACGGCCGGTGGGGACGTCCGCTGGGTGGTCGTGGTGGTCACGAACGTCGCTCCGTTCTCATCGTCTGCACCAGGTAGGGCACGATGACCAGCGCGACCAGCAGCAACAGAATCACCGAGATCGCCGAGGCCTTGGCGTAGTCACTGGTCAACAGGGTCTGCCAGACGTAGACGGCCGGTACCTCGGTCAGCCACTGGGCGCCGGAGACCGACATGATCAGGTCGAACATCTTCATGGACATGTGCCCGACGATGATCAACGCGGAGAGCGCCACCGGGGTCAGCTGTGGAAAGAGTACCCGCCGGTAGAGCTGGAAGGTGCTGGCCCCGTCGACCGCGGCCGCCTCGCGAAGCTCCGCCGGGATGCCGCGGAACCCAGCGAGGAACAGCGCCATGACATAGCCGGAGAGCTGCCAGATCGCCGGGACCGCCATGGCGACCATGCCCCATTCCGGGTCGGTCCACCAAGGGTTTTGCAGGAAGTCAAGACTCAGCTTCCCGAAGATCGCGTTCAGGCCGCCAGCGTCGTCGCCCTGCCCGGAGTTCATCAGCCATCGCCAGACCACACCGGAGGCGACGAACGAGACCGCCATGGGGAACAGGTAGACCGTCCGGAACAGCCCCTCTGCCCGAACCCCGCGCTCCAGGAGAAACGCCCAGAGCAGGCCCAACAGCATCGTGCCGAGCAGAAAGACGACGGTAAAAATCAGCAGGTTCCGTAGGGAGTGCAGGAACCGGCCATTGATGTCGTTGGTGAACAGATCAACATAGTTACTCAGTCCGACGAATCCGTCCGACTCGGCGGCGGTGTGCCGATCCGACATCGAGACCTTTATCGTCCAACCGATGAGGCCGTAGACGAACACTCCAAGCAGGAGTAACGAGGGGGAGATCAGCAAAAGGCCGGGTCCCCAACGCCGGACGCGAGCAAGCATGGCAGATTCCTGGTGGGTTCGGGCGGACGGGTGTCAACCGGTACCGGTAACCGCACGACCGAGCGAGAGCCCCAGCCGTGCGGTTACCGAAACTGCGAGCCGTTTCTAGTTCTTGCCGAGCGCGGCGGCGGCGGACATGGCCTGCTGCAGCCCCGCCAGGTCCTGGTCGCTGGAGAACTTGCCGATCGCGGAGTTCGCCGCCTCGACGGCGCCCTGCGAGCAGGCCGCACCGTGCGCGCAGGACGGGACCTGCGTGCCGGTCTTCCACGCCTGGATGGCCGACTGCTGGTAGGCGGGGTAGTCGGCCTCGTTGACGTCGGTACGGGCCGGGATGGAGCCCTTCTTGATGTTGAACGCCTGCTGCCCCTCGGCGCTGCCGACGGTCTTCAGCCAGCACTTGGTGCCCTCGGGGTTGTTCGCCCCCTGCGGCAACACGAAGGAGTCGGCCAGCCACTGGAAGGTGTCCCCGTTGCCCGGGAACGCGAGGTAGCCGAAGTCGGTGAAGCCCTTGGTCTCGAAGTCGCTTGGCGCCCAGTCCCCCATCAGGAAGAAGCCGGCCTTGCCGGCCATGAGGAGCTTGCCGGCGTCGGTCCAGTCGTTGGTGTCCCGGTCCGTGTTGGTGTAGCTGAGCAGCCGCCTGTAGTTCTCCAGGCCCTGGGTGACCTCGGGGCTGTTCCAGTCGGTCGCACCGGTCCAGAGGCCGGTGAAGCTCTCCGGGCCGAGGTCACTGATCAGGACCGTCTCCAGCAGCATCAGCTGGGACCAGTCCTTGCCGATCGCGAGCGGTGCGCCCACGCCCGCTGCCTGCAACGTGTCGAGCGCGGTGAAGAGCTCGGCCAGCGTCGTCGGCTCGGCCGTGATACCGGCGTCGGTCAGGACCGACTTGTTCGTCCAGAGCACGTTCGACCGGTGGATGTTCACCGGCACCGAGTAGACCTTGCCGTCCACGCTGAGGTTGTCCAGCAGGCCCGGCGGCAGCGCCTCGGTGAGGCCCCACTCCTCGTACAGGCCGCTGAGATCCTCGATCTGGCCGGCCGCGATGTAGTCCGACAGCTCGGCACCGGCGTGGGCCTGGAAGGTGTCCGGCGCGTCGCCCTGCTGGAGCCGGGAGGCGAGCACCTGCTTGGCGTTCGAACCGGCGCCGCCGGCTACCGCCCCGTTCACGAACGAGTAGTCGCACTGCTCGTCGAAGGCAGCGACCAGACCGTCGAGGCCGGCCTTCTCGCCCCCGTCGGCCCACCAGGTGAAGACCTCCACCTCCTGGTCGGCACCGCTGTCGGCACCACCGCAAGCGGCGGGCGACAGCAACGCGAGCGCCCCGACCGCGGCGACGGCCGCCCTACGCATCCTGCCCATGCTTCCTCCCGCTGGGGATGACATCGTTGTCTGAGAGCCACCACACTTTCGCTGCGGCTAGTCCTCGTCAACGTCGGCCCAGCTACGAAAAAGTAACGATGGCATCACGACGCGACCGGCCAAAAAGCCACTTAACTTCCCCTATTGCCGCCACCCCGGCCCGGCGATCATGAATCGCGCCACCGGAGGCCCACCCAAGACATTCATCAACCTATTGACAACGTTGTCTACTGCCGACACGCTTTCTCCGACCCTCAAGCGTGACCCCCCGCACGCTTGACGAACCCCTGGAGGATCACGTGGGTAGACACCGGAGGGCGATCGCCACCGTGCTCGCGGTTGGCCTGGCGATACCGGGCACCCAACTGCCAGCAGCGGCGGCACCGTCGCTCGACACCGACTTCTTCTCCTCGTTCGATTCCGACGATTCGCAGCCGACGTGGACCAACACCGTGGAAACCGACGCGGCCGGAAAACCCAAGATGTCCGGCGTAACCGGGAATCCAGATTCCGGCGGAATCCCCGGCAACATCAATGACACGATTGCCGAGGTAACCGCCAACGGTGACAACCCGCCCAACGAAACCGTCCGGCGGGTAATCGACAATGACGCGTCCACCAAGTGGCTGGTCTTCGAGCCCACCGGCTGGGTACGGGCCCAGTTCGAGACGCCGGCGACCGTGGTGCACTACGCGCTCACCTCCGCCAACGACGTACCGGAGCGGGACCCGCAGGACTGGGAGCTACAGGGGTCGACCGACGGCGACACCTGGGTCACCCTCGACGCCCAGACCGGGCAGGACTTCCCCGAACGGTTCCAGACCAAGGAGTACCGGTTCAGCAACGACACCGAGTACTCGCACTACCGCCTGGACATCACGGCCAACCACGGTGCAGACATCGTCCAGCTGGCGGACCTCCAGCTCTCCAACGGCGACACCACCCCAAAGCCGCCGACCCCGATGTACAGCGTCGTTGACAACGGGCCCGCGGGAAGCCCCACCGCCAAGGCCAACGCTGGCTGGAGCGGCGAACACGCGTTGCGCTACTCGGGGGGACAGACCGTTGACGGGCGCGGCTACGCCTACAACAAGATCTTCGATGTTGCCATCGACGTCACCGCGACCAGCGAACTGTCGTACCTGATCTTCCCCGAGCTGACCCAGGGCGATCTCGACTATCCGAGCACCTACGCCGCGGTCGACCTGGCCTTCGACGACGGCACCTACCTCAGCGACCTGAACCCGTTTGACCAGTACGGCTTCGGTCTACACCCGTCGAAGCAGGGGACCACCAAGTCGCTCTACGCCGACCAGTGGAACAGCAAACGATCGTCCCTCGGTGCGGTGGCCGCGGGGAAGCGGATCGACCGGATTCTGATCGGGTACGACAGCAGCATCGGCTCCGGCACCTTCCGGGGCTGGGTGGACGACATCCGCGTGACCGGAGACCCCGAGCGCCCCGCCTACGACCGGCTCTCCGACTACGCGTTGACCACCCGCGGGACCAACTCCACCGGAGACTTCTCCCGGGGGAACACCTTCCCGGCTACCGCGGTGCCGCACGGCTTCAACTTTTGGACGCCGATGACCGACGCCGGCTCGAACAGCTGGGTCTACCAATACCAACGGGACAACAACGCCGACAACCGGCCGACGATCCAGGCGTTCACCGCCAGCCACGAGCCCAGCCCGTGGATCGGTGACCGGCAGACCTTCCAGGTCATGCCCGCGGCGACCAGCGACAAACCGAACGCCAACAGAATGGCGCGGGCACTGGCCTTCCACCATGTCAACGAGACCGCCAAGCCCCACTACTACGGCGTGACCTTCGACAACGGGCTAAAGACGGAGATCACTCCCACCGACCACGCGGCGATGTTCCGATTCACCTTCACCGGGGACCACGGCAACCTGATCTTCGACAACCTCAACAACCAGGGCGGTTTGACCCTCAACCCCGACGGAACCGTGACCGGCTACTCCGACACCCGGCTGGGCAGCGGCGCCACCCGGATGTTCGTCTACGGCACGGTGGACCGCCCCGTCGTCGCCCACGGTGGGTTGACCGGTGGCGGTGGCGACGACGTGACCGGCTACCTTGCCTTCGACACCTCAACGTCGAAGGTCGTAACACTACGGATCGCCACCTCGCTGATCTCCCTCGACCAGGCTCGGAAGAACCTGGCACTGGAGATCGCCGAAAACGACACCTTCGACACCGTCCGCGCCCGTGCCCAGGACCTCTGGGATGACAAACTCAAGGTCATCGAGGTCGAGGGTGCTACCGACGAGCAACTCGTGACCCTGTACTCCAACCTCTACCGGCTCTTCCTCTACCCAAACTCCGCACATGAGAACATCGGAACGGCAACCGCTCCGGTGTGGAAGCACGCGGTGCAGTCGTCCACCTCCAGCACGCTGCCGCCGGGGACCACACCAACCGAGACCGGCGCGGACGTGGTGGCGGGAAAGGTGTACGTCAACAACGGCTTCTGGGACACCTACCGCACCACCTGGCCGGCGTACGCGCTGTTCAGCCCCACCACCGCCGGTGAACTCGTTGACGGCTTCGTCCAGCAGTACCGGGACGGTGGTTGGGTGTCGCGGTGGTCGGCCCCCGGCTACCGGAACCTGATGACCGGCACCAGCTCGGACGTCTCGTTCGCCGACGCGTACGTCAAGGGGGTGCGCAACTTCGACGTACGGGCCGCGTACGACGCGGCGGTGCGCAACGCCACCGTCGTGCCACCCGGGAACGCCAACAACAGCAGCGTCGGCCGGAAGGGCCTACCGGAATCGATCTTCCACGGGTACACCTCGACCGCGGTCTCCGAAGGCGTCTCCTGGGCGCTGGAGGGCTACCTCAACGACTTCGGCATCGCGAACATGGCCGCCGAGCTGGCCGAGGACCCGGAGACCCCGGAGGCCGACCGGTCCCGCTACCGGGAGGAGGCGGAGTACTTCCGCAGCCGGGCGCTCAACTACACGCACACCTTCGACCCGGCGATCGAGTTCTTCCAGGGGCGCGACGCGTCCGGGCAGTGGAAGTCGACGCCCGAGACGTACGAGCCGCACGTGTGGGGGCACGAGCACGACTACACCGAGACCAACGGGTGGAACTTCGCCTTCCACGTCCCGCACGACGGCGCCGGCCTCGCCAGCCTGTACGGAGGGCGGGAGGCGCTGGCCGAGAAGCTGGACGAGTTCTTCGCCACGCCGGAGACGGGGACCTTCCCCGGCTCGTACGGCGGGATCATCCACGAGATGCGGGAGGCCCGGGACGTCCGGTTGGGCATGTGGGGCTTCAGCAACCAGGTGTCGCACCACATTCCCTGGATGTACAACTACGCCGGCCAGCCGGCCAAGACGCAGAAGATCGTCCGAGAGGTGCTGTCCCGGCTGTACATCGGCAGTGAGATCGGCCAGGGGTACGCTGGCGACGAGGACAACGGCGAGACCTCGGCGTGGTATCTGTTCAGCGCGCTGGGCCTCTACCCGCTCCAGGTGGGTAGCGAGAACTATGTGATCGGCTCACCACTGTTCACGAAGGCCACCGTGCACCTGGACAACGGTAAGAAGATCGTCGTCAACGCGCCGAACAACAGCGCCGACAACGTCTACGTGCAGGGCCTCAAGGTCAACGGGAAGCCGCACCAGCAGACCTCGATCTCACACGAGGTGCTGGCCGGTGGCGCGGTGCTGGACTTCACCATGGGCTCGCAGCCGTCTTCCTGGGGCAGCGGCGAAGCGGACCTCCCCCCGTCCCTCACCCCCTCCGGTGCGGCCCCCCGACCGATGTCCGACATCGCGGTGACCGGTGGTCCCGCGGCGTTGGCCGACAACACCTCCACCACCTCGGCTCCGGTGGCGGCGCCGGTGCGGTGGGCGGTAGCGGGCGCCCCGGAGCGGGTCACGCACTACACCCTCACGTCGGGGCCGGACACCGGGACCGACCCGGTGGGCTGGCAGCTGCAGGGCTCCTACGACGGAGACACCTGGACCACCATCGACAGTCGTGCCGGTGCGGAGTTCACCTGGCGACTGCAGACCCGGTCCTTCGCCGTAGACCGGCCTGGGCGGTACCTGCACTACCGGCTCACGCCCGAGAGCGGCGACTCCGTCCCCGTCCTCGCCGAGGTCGAGTTGCTCGCCACAACCTCACCGGAGTGCACGAAGACGGTGAGCGGCACCGTCAAGGGCCCTCTGAAGATCGACTCCGGGGTGACGTGCCTGTCCGAGGCGACCGTCAACGGGCCGGTGACGGTGCGCTCCGGCGCCGCGCTCCACGCGGTTGACTCGACCATCTCCGGTCCGGTCGCCGCCAACCGGGCCGAGGCGGTGGTACTTCGGGAGGTCCAGCTCGGAGGGCCGCTGGCGGTGTCCCAGGTGACCGGCGAGGTGAGCATCGAACGCACCACCGTCGCCGGACCGGTGGTCCTGACGCAGAACCAGGCGCCGGTGATCGCGGCGGCGTCGGTCGACGGGCCCCTGTCGTGCTCCCGCAACACCGTCGCACCCACGGACAACGGGGTGCCGAACTCGGTGCGGGGACCTACCTCCGGGCAGTGTAAGGACCGGTAACGATTCCGGGGCCGGCCGCTGGCACGGTGGTCGGCCCCGCCGCCGGCCCCGAGGGTGCCCCTCGGGGCCGCTCCCGTCCCGGCGGCGGTCAGCCCCGGCCTGCTCCCGGTGCGGCATCCCACCGGTGTCCGTTGCCGCTCAGTCGGCTTGCGCGGCCAGTTCCCCGGCCCGGTCCCGGGCCGCCTCCAGGGCGGCCAGCAGCGCCGCCCGCACCCCGTGCTTCTCCAACTCGCGGACGGCGGAGATGGTGGTGCCGGCGGGCGAGGTCACCGCCTCCCGCAGCTTGACCGGGTGCTCGCCGGAGTCGCGCAGCATGACCGCCGACCCGATCGCGGTCTGCACGATCAACTCGTGGGCGACCTGCCGGGGCAGGCCAAGCAGGATGCCCGCGTCAACCATCGCCTCAACCAGCAGGTAGAAGTACGCCGGCCCGGAACCCGACAACGCGGTTACTGCGTCCTGCTGCGACTCGGGTACCCGCAAGGTCCCGCCGAGCGGGGTGAACATCTCCTCGGCCAGGGCCAGGTGCGCGGCGGTGGCGTGCTCCCCGGCGGAGATCGCCGACATCGCCTCGTCAACCAGGGCCGGAGTGTTGGTCATCACCCGCACCACCGGGGTACCGGCGGCCAACCGCCGACTGAAGAAGCTGGTGGGCAGGCCGGCACAGAGCGAGACAACCAGCTTCTCGGCCGGAATCTTCGGTCCGATCTCGTCCAGCAACGCCGCCGCGTCCTGCGGTTTGACCGCGATCGCGAGCACCTCGGCCTCGGCGACCGCGGTGTGGTTGTCGACCACCCGTACGCCGTAGCGGAGAGCCAGCTCCTCGGCCCGCGCCTGCCGCCGGGTGGTGGCCAACAGCCGCTCCGCCGGCCAGCCGGAGCGCAGCAGGCCGGAGAGCACCAGCTCGCCGATCTTGCCAGCCCCGATGACCGCGACCGGGTGCACGGTGTCCGCCATCGGCCGTACCTCCTCCAGCGTAGGCCGGTGCGCGATGGGCCGTGGGCCCACCGCGCACCGGTTGACGATCAGCTACCGAAGAAGACCTCGGCCTCGGCGTACCGCTCCAGCGGCACGGTCTTCAGCTCGCGGGTGGCCTCGGCCAGCGGCACGCGAACGATGTCCGTGCTCTGCATCGCCACCATCTTGCCCCAGTCGCCCTCGTGCACGGCGTCGATCGCCTGGAGACCGAGCCGGGTGGCGAGCACCCGGTCGAAGGCGGTCGGGGTGCCACCGCGCTGGATGTGGCCGAGCACGACGGTACGGGCTTCCTTGCCGGTCTTGGCTTCGAGCTGCTCGGCGAGCCACTGGCCGACGCCACCGAGACGGACGTGACCGAAGGCGTCCAGCTCCTGGTTGTGCAGGACCATCTGCCCCTCGAGCGGGTGGGCGCCCTCGGCGACCACCACGATCGGGGCGTACTGGTGCTGGAAACGCTTCTCGACGTAGCCGGCGACCTGGTTCACGTCGAACTGCCGCTCCGGCAGCAGGATCACGTTGGCGCCACCGGCGAGACCGGCGTGCAGGGCGATCCAGCCAGCGTGCCGGCCCATCACCTCAACCACCAGGGTGCGGTGGTGGCTCTCGGCGGTGGTGTGCAGCCGGTCGATGGCCTCCATCGCGATGTTGACCGCGGTGTCGAAGCCGAAGGTGTAGTCGGTGGCGCCGAGGTCGTTGTCGATCGTCTTCGGCACCCCGATGACGTTGACGCCGAGTTCGTGCAGCTTGGTGGCGACACCGAGGGTGTCCTCGCCGCCGATCGCGATCAGCGCGTCAACGCCCTGCGTGGCGAGGTTCTCCTTGATCCGCTCAACGCCGTTCTCAATCTTGAACGGGTTGGTCCGGGAGGAGCCCAGGATCGTACCGCCACGCGGCAGGATACCCCGCACCTCCGCGATCCCCAGCGGGCGGGAAAGCCCTTCGAGCGGGCCCTTCCAGCCATCCCGGAAGCCCACGAACTCGTGACCGTAGTTGGCCACGCCCTTCCGAACCACCGCCCGGATGACCGCGTTGAGACCGGGGCAGTCGCCGCCGCCGGTGAGCACGCCGATACGCATGATCTGCTCATCCTCCTGGGAACAATTGGGTAAAGCCCGGTTAAGCCCCAGGATATGTGTCGAAACAGACCATCGGCGCCATTGCCGGCCCGGGGCGGGCCGTCATTGCGAACTGTAGTCCCGTCCGGTGCGCGCCGACACCGCGCCCCTGGGAACCAGGCGGTAGCCCAGCCCCGGAGCGCGATCTGATCAACGGCGACCCGATCCCGTCCGACCCGATCCGGTCATGGCCTGCCACCGAGCCAGGTTGTGTCGCGCGTCCACCAGCGCATCATGCCGCGCCGCGTCCGCGTCCGGCAACGGTGGACAGCCCCGGTCGTCCCAGAGCTGGCGCAGGTCCTTGGTGAAGCGCGGGATCTGCCGCGGCAGTGCTGGCATCGCCCCCCACAGCTGCGCCAGCGACACGTGGTCGTACGCCGCGTACCACGCCCACAGCTCCAGCTGCTCGCCCGGACGACCCCGGACCGGCGCCAACAGGAACTCCTCCAGCTCGTCCCGGATTCGGGCGCGGGACCGCCAGGCCCGATCCGCCGGCGACGGCAACTGACTCAGCACGTTACGACGTACCCAGGGCACCGCCCGGGAGTCGTCGAACTCGGTGGAGACGGCGTAGAAGTCACGGCCGTACTCATCGACGACGCCGATCGACACCAGATCGATGGTGCGGCCATCCTCGATGAACTCGCAGTCATAAAAGTAGCGATAAACCATCAACGCCATCTTGGCGTACGCCGCCACGACCAGGCCGGGGTGGGTGCCGCCGGCCGGAATGCTCCGCGTCCTCGCAGGTCAGAACCGGTATCGGATAGGCCTCGAAGGTCACGCAAACGAATTGAGGGCTGTACAGCAAGCAACCAGGCCGTCATGATCTGATGTGTACCGCTACCGGAGGCGTCGGAGTACCTCGGCAGTCCCTGTCAGGTTCACCCGGGAGCGAGTCAAGGGTCCTTGACCGGGGAGGGGTTGGGCCGTGGAGGTGCGCCTACCGGAGCCAGGTGACGCGCTCACGGGCGTCGAGATGTTCGCCGGCCTCGAGCCAGAAGCCCGGCAACGGGTAATCTCGGCGGCGGTGCCACGCACCTACCGCAAGGGGCAGCTGCTCTTCGTGGAGAACGACCCGGGCGAGTCCCTGATCGTGCTACGCCGCGGCGCGGTGGCCGTATTTCGCACGGCTCCCACCGGCGAGCGGGCGGTGCTGTCGGTGATCCGGCCGCCGGAAGTGCTGGGCGAGGTCTCGTTGCTGGACGCCTCCACCCGATCTGCGTCCGCCGAGGCAATCGAGGACTGCGCGGCCCTCGCCCTGTCCCGGGGGGCCTTCATGGAGTTGGTGCACTCCAATCCGCGCATCCTCGACGCGGTGATGCGCTCCCTCGGCAGCCTGATCCGCCGGCTGACCGAGCAGAACGCCGACCACGTCTTCCTCGACCTGCCCGGACGGGTGGCGAAGACGCTGGTCCGCCTGGCTGGCGAGAGCCAGGCCCCAATGATCACCATTGAGCTCAACCAGAGCCAGCTCGCCGAGATGGCCGGCGGCTCCCGGCAGAGCGTCAACCAGGCGATCGGCTCCTTCGCCAACCGGGGCTGGCTGCGCACCGAGGGCCGCCGGATCGTGGTGACCGACGTGGCGTCGCTGCGCCGCCGCGCCGGCATGAGCGAGCGCTGACGGCACGTACGATCGGGGCCGGGGTGGGCGATCGGCCCCGGCCGGGCCCGCCCGCGATTGCTCCGATCGCAAGAGGCGAGCGAACGCACTCCCGCAACCGGTCCCCGGCATGTCACGATTCAAGGCACGGCGGGCACAGACGCCGAGAGGGCTTCGGGAGCGCGCCCCCGGCGCGCGAAGAGGAGGTTGTCCGGTGTCAGCGGGTGGGGCCCGCCGGGGACGGCGGGACAACGGGATCGACGCAAGTGACTACGTGGTCGCTGGCGATGTGGATCCCCGGGTCGGTGAGCATCTTCTGGACGTGCTCGCCGCCGGGGGCATCGCCGCCTACCTACAACCCTCGGCCGACCTCAACCCGGTCACCCGCACCACCACCGTCCCACCCCGGCCGATCGACCGGCTGTACGTGGACCGCTCCCACCTGCGAACCGCCCGGGACTACCTCAGCCAACTCGCCGACGAAGGTGGCACCGACCGGACCCGGGACAACGAGCCCGACATCGAGGCCGAGTGGGCACGGATAGTCGCCGGGTTCCACACCACCTCCGCCAGCGGCGGTGACAACCGGTGGCCGGCTGCCGAGGACGTGGACGACGACCGGGCCGGCCGGACCTCCACCGACACGCGGCGACTGCCCTACGCGGCGGATGTCTCCGGCGTCACTGTCAGCCAAGGGCGGGAGGAGGAGCCATCGCTCCTCGACGGGTTGGACACCTTCGGCGCGGGCCTGCCCGACGACGAGCAGGAGGAGGCGGAGCGGTACACGCCACCCCCACCCCCACCGCTGCCCCGCATCTCCAAGTACGCCGTGCTCGGAATCCTGGCCATCGTGGTCGGCTTCCTGCTCTTCCTGTACCCGGAGCTACTCCCGGTAGACCCGGGGATTGTCACGCTGCTCGGCTTCACCGGCATCCTCGCCGGCTTCGTCACCCTGATCTGCCGGCTCCGCCCCGGCGACCGGGACGAACACGACCCGGACGACGGCGCCGTGGTCTGAGCTGGGCCTCCTGCCCGAGTCACGCAGTCACACCACCCCGTAGGCCCACCCACCGCGGCGCCCCGCACCGAAAATTGCAATCCGCCCCACCGATTGCGGGCCGACCAGGCACCCACTCGGGAGCTGAGACGTAACAGTGGTGTAACTTACGGTTAGTAGGAATACTGCTGTCCGTCATCCCCCCTCCGCCGGCTGCCGACCCTATCCCCTGTTACGGCGGTCTCCGGCAGATCGGAAACGTCCGAGGTGCGACAGAGTTCCCTGGTGGTGGTCGCCAACCGCCTCCCCATCGACGACAGTACGGCGCCGGACGGTGCCTGCGAGTGGCGCCGCCGCCCCGGTGGCCTGGTGAGCGCCCTGCACTCACCACTACGGCAGACACCCGCCACCTGGGTGGGGTGGGCGGGTGGCACCGGACCGGCACCGGCGCTGCCCGACGTCGACGGTGTCCGGATGCACCCGGTGCCGCTCACCGCCGACGATCTGCGTGACCACTACGAGGGCTTCGTCAACGCCACGCTCTGGCCGCTCTACCACGACGCCGTTGAACAGCCGGAGCACCACCGCCGCTGGTGGGAGGCGTACCAGCGAGTCAACCAACGGTTCGCGGCAGCCGTCGCCGAGGTGGCCGAGCCCGGCGCCGTGGTCTGGGTGCAGGACTACCACCTACAGCTCGTGCCCAGCCTGCTCCGGGCGCTCCGCCCGGACCTGCGAATCGGCTTCTTCCTCCACGTGGCGTTCCCACCGCCGGAGCTGTTCATGCAGCTGCCCCGGCGAGCCGAGTTACTCCGCGGAATGCTCGGCGCCGACCTCGTCGGCTTCCAGCGCGCCCAAGCGGCACACAACTTCGCCCAGCTCGCCGACCGGGTACTCGGGCTGCCGGCCACCGACCATCGAATCGCCGTTGACGGCCGGATCGTCCGCGTCGGTTCGTTCCCGGTCTCCATCGACACCGCTGAGCTGGCCGCCCTGGCCGACCGGCCCGACGTCGCCGCCCGCGCCAGCCGGCTCCGCCGTGACCTGGGCAGCCCGGAGCGCGTCATCCTCAGCGTGGACCGGATGGACTACACCAAGGGCATCGAGCAGCGACTGAAGGCGTACAGCGAGCTGATCGCCGACGGGCACGTCAAGGTACAGGACACTGTCCTGGTCCAGGTGGCGGTGCCCAGCCGCGAGCGAGTGGGGCAGTACCAGATCCTCCGCAAACGGGTGGAGCGCGAGGTCGGCCGGATCAACGGCGAATTCGGCCGCGTCGGCGAGCCGGCCATCCACTACCTGACCCAGCCCTTCGGCCGCGCCGAGCTGGCCGCGCTCTACCGGATCGCAGATGTGATGGCGGTGACCCCGCTCCGGGACGGCATGAACCTGGTCGCCAAAGAGTACGTAGCCGCCCGGGTAGACGACACCGGCGCGCTGCTGCTCAGTGAGTTCGCCGGCGCCGCCGCCGAGCTGGCCCAGGCGTACCTGGTGAACCCACACGACCTGGAAGGCCTCAAGCAGGGACTGCTCGCGGCGCTGCGGGCCCAGCCGGAGCAGATCCGCGAGCGGATGCGAGCGATGCGGACGCACCTGCGCCAACACGACATCCACGCCTGGGCTCGCTCCTACCTGACCGCTCTGGACCAGGACAGCGCCCTGCTCAACCGACTCGGTACCACCCGCTGACCGACCCGGGCTCAGCCGCCGGACGGCTCCTTCTCCAGCCAGTCGAGGATCCCGTCGATCGGTTCCCGCCACCGGGCGTCCAGCATCAGGTCGTGGCTCATGCCGGGGAAGAGCAGCGGGGCCGAGCCGTACCGTCTCGCAGCCCGGGTGAGCACCGGGTGCGGCACGACCCGGTCCTCCGGGCTGCCGAGCACCAACACCGGTGGGTCGCCCACAGCTGGCTCGGGCTCTCGCCCGAGCAGTAGCTGCCACTGGGCACGCCGGGCGGGGCGGCCCAGCCGGGACAGGTGCCGCCGCGCCTCGTCCCGGGGCAGTTCCCGACCGAACAACTGGGCGCGGCTGCACCGCAGCCGGCCGCCAACGAGCGCGGGCAGCGTACCCAGGGGGTTACGGCGCAGCGCCGTGAACGCCGTCGCCCAACCGCCGAAGACCGGGGCCACCATCACGGCGGCCCGAGCCGGGTAGCGGGCCATGGCGTGCGCAACCACCAGCGCCCCGGCCCCATGCCCCACCAGCACCGCCCGGCGGGGCAGATTCGCGGCCACCTGCACCACGTCGTGGGCGTACGCCCGCAGCGTGGCTTCCGGCGCCGGTCCACTGCCAGCCTGCCCACGCAGACTCACCGCGTACCCAGAAAAGCCGCGCTCGGCGGCGTGCCCCAACCAGTGCTCAGCGAACGCCCACGCACCGTGCCCGAAGCCGGGAACGAACAACAACGGCGGTCGGCCCTCATCCAGCCCGGGGGTGGCCTCGAGCACCTCGCGCCGCACCGGACGGACCGGGCGAGCCCACTCCCGCCCCCGCATGATCCGCACCTGCTGGCTCACCGGGTAAACCCTCCGCTCGCGACTGCGGGGCTCGCAAGCTCACTCCTCGCCCTCACCAACCCCACCCTCCGCTCGCGACTGCGGGGCTCGCAAGCTCACTCCTCGCCCTCACCAACCCCACCCTCCGCTCGCGACTGCGGGGCTCGCAAGCTCACTCCTCGCCCTCACCAACCCCACCCTCCGCTCGCGACTGCGGGGCTCGCAAGCTCACTCCTCGCCCTCACTTGGCCTCCAGGTCGTGCAGGGCGCGCTGCAGGGCGCGCAGGTAGTCGGCGTGACCGACCTCGAACCAGTGCCGGCTACTCTCCTTGACCGGTCCCGAGTAGCGCTCCCCCGCCCGCGCGGTCACCGTGGCGGCGAAGGCTGTCGCCTTGCTGGGCCGGGTCTCCCGCAGCCGCAGCAACCGGGCGAAGAGCACGCTCTGCCAGTGGGACAGCGGAAAGATGCCGGAATCCGGCTGCACCAGGCCAGCCACGGCGAGGGTCGGATGATTCGGCACAAAGGCGTTGAGCCACAGCACCGGACGCCCGGTCGTGCCATCGGCGCCAAGGATCCTCGGGTCGAGAAACTCGAACCGCGGCAGGTAGCCGGTGGCGAAGACGACCAGCTCCGGATCGACCCGCCGGCCATCCGCCAACTCGACGGAGTCCGGGTGGAAACGGACGGCCTCCGGCACCGGAGTGACTCGGCCATGGCCCAGATAGTAGACAAGCTGGCTGTTCACGATCGGATGCGTCTCCAGCATCCGGTGGTCGGGCCGCGGCAGACCGAAACGGGTCAGATCCCCCACACTCGCCCGGAGGAGGCGGTGAAAGAGCCACTGCCGGAGCCGCCGGGGCACCCGCAGCGCCAGCATCAGGTCGTTGAGCTGGTCAGCCGGGCGGCCGAGGAGATACTTCGGTGCGTACCAGTAGGCACGGCGGGCGGAGTGCCAGCAGTGGGCGGCCTGCTGGGCTGCCTCGGTAGCGATGTCGCAGCCAGTGTTGCCCGCTCCGACCACCAGCACCCGTCTGCCCCGTAACTGCGCCGGATCCTGGTAGGCCGAGGCGTGCATCACCTCGCCACGGAACTCGGCAAGGCCCTCGTAGGTGGGTAGCTTCGGCGACCAGTTGTGGCCGTTGGCGACCACCACCGCGGCGTACCGGGAGGTCCGTTCCGGGCCGTAGCCGCCGGTGCTGCGGGTCGTGACGTCCCACCGGTCGCCGTCAACCGGCTCGACCCGCACCACCTCCGTACCGAACCAGACGTGCCGGCGCAGGTCGAAATGGTCCGCGTAGCGCTCGAGGTAGGACAGCAACTGACTGTGGTGCGGGTAGTCCGGCCAGTCGTCCGGCATCGGGAAGTCGGGGAACTGGGTTAACGGACGCGACGAGATCAGGTGCGTGCTGGCGTAGACCGGGCTGCGGTCGTGCCGCCAGTTCCACACCCCGCCGACTCCGGTCTCCCGCTCGTAGCAGTCGACGCCGAACCCATGCTCGGTCAAATTCTTGATCGCGGTCAGCCCGGTCGGGCCCGCCCCGATCACGCAGACAGTCTCACCGCGGTCGGAGACGGAGCGGCCCTCCCGGGCCAGGTCGAGGGTGCTCGACTCCGGGTCGGGCCGGCCGTGATCGGTGGAGGTGGTCACCGAGGCATCTCCTTAGGTGCGGCACGGATGCCAGGTCGCGCAGCATCCTGCCCACATCGGATGCCCAATGTCCAGCCCGACCGGCCGGCCGTCCGTCGGGCACCACCGCCAGCAGCGCTTCCCCGCGTCGTCCTGCTGGCGGTGGGTGCCACGCCCCGGACCCACTGCGACACTGAGCCGCCCGGCGTCGCTACCGGCCCCCGTCCTAGCCTCGACGGGCGAGGTCCGCAGCGCCGATGAGACCGGCGTCGTTGCCGAGCTTGGCGGGGCAGACCTGCGCCACCGGCAGCCGGCCCCGCTGCGCGAGCGCCTCGGTGTAGGCGGAGCGGGCCGGTCCCAGCAGCAGCTCACCGGCTTCGACGACGCCACCGCCGACCACCAACACCTGCGGGTCCAGGATCTGCGCCAGGTCGGCGAGACCGCTGCCGAGCCAGTGGCCGACCTGGGCGAAAGCCTCGATGGAGACCGGGTCGCCGTCCTGCGCCGCGACGGTGATCATCCGGCCGGTGATCGCGTCAACGTCACCACCGGCACAGGCCAGCAGGGCGGCAGCACGGTGCGGTTCCTGGCGGGCTGCGGCCCGGGCGAAGCGCACCAGGGCGCTGCCGCTGGCGTACTGCTCGATGCAGCCCAGCCGACCGCAGCCGCACTGGTGCCCGTCCGGCACGCTGAGCATGTGTCCCAGCTCGGCGGCGATGCCGTGCGCGCCACGCACCAGCTCGCCACCGAGCACGATGCCGCCGCCGACCCCGGTGCCGATGGTGAACATGACCATCGAGTCCTCGGCGTCGCGGGCCGCACCGTAGCGGAACTCTGCCCAGGCGGCCACGTTGGCGTCGTTCTCCACGATCACCGGCAGGTCGGTGGCGTCGTTGACGAACGCGCGCAGCGGCTCGTCCCGCCAGGCGAGGTTCGGGGCGAAGAGCACAGTTGATCGACTGGCGTCGATCCAGCCAGCCGCACCGATGCCGACCCCCTCGATCGCCCGCCCCTCGGCCAGCTCTCGGACCACCTCGACGATGAGGTCACAGGTCTTGCCGACATCATCCGCGGGAGTGTCCCGTCGGGTCTGCACGAGCACCGTGCCCGTGTCGTCCACGACGCCGGCTGCGACCTTCGTGCCACCGACGTCCACTCCGATGGTCAGCGTCACCGCTGCCACCCCCCTCTGCTGTACTGCCCGGCCCCGGGGCGTTCCGCCGGTTGGGTCGGGGTGCCGGGTCAGGCCCCGCGGGCGTCCTCGCCCATGTCGCCGGGCACCCGAGCGGCGGGCACCACGGGACGGTCAGCCGTCGCCGGTTTCTTCTCTGTCGCGGTCGGCCCGGCGCCGTTGACGGGCGGTGCGGCGGCCGGGGCGGGGTCCTCGTCCGCCCGAGTCGCGGCGGACCAGACGTCCCCCTCGGGCGCCGACGGAGAATCATGCCTGCTCCGGGTGGCTGCCTGCCACACCGGGGTTGGCCTCCCCGGCGCCCCGGTCTCCGCGGTGGGGTCCGCCGCCGCGGTGGGGGCCGGCTGCGCCGAGGCGAGTGCCCGGAGCAGGCTCGCCACTCCGGCAGCCAGGTCACCGGCTCCGGTGGCGAGCCGCTCGGCGAATTCCGGACTTGGGTCTCGTAAGGCGACAATCGCCCGGCAGAGCGGGCAGATACAGCACTCCGCCGTACCGGTCGACAGACCGGCACCGGTCGAACTCCCAGCGTGACCGAGAACACTCGAGACAATCCCGCCGAGCGGACCCCACGAGGTGTCGCCCTCCGCGCCGGCCCCGGCGAGCCGCGCCGCGGCCAACAGGGTCGCGACCAGCCGTTCCGCCTCTTCCCGGGCCGAACCCGGCTCCGTTGCCCCCATGGTCGGCTCCCTCTACCGAAACGGCCGCGTCAACACGGCGCGTCAGCTGCTTTCTACCCGGCCTTTGAGCTGCTTCAACGCAGCTTCCATGATCATTCTCTCAGCCTTACGACGAAACATCCCAAGCATCCCAACCGACAGCTCGACCTCCAGGGTGTAGGTCACCGTGGTCGTGCCATCCGCGTTGCCCACCAGGTCGTACGAACCGTGCTGGGAGCGCTGCATCCGGGAGGGCGCCGCCAGGTGCCACTCGATCCGACTGAGGTCCGCCGCATACTCGTAGACCAGCACGTACTCGTCCACCAGAACGCCGGCGTCGAGGGTGAACCGCACCTGACGGGCGTAGCCGTCGGCGTCCTCCTCAAGCACCTCCACCTGCCGCAACGCGTCGGTCCATTCGGGGTAGCGGGGCAGGTCGCAGATGACCGCCGCCACCTGTTCCGGTGCCGCACCGATCGTGATCGACTGGGTGGAGGAGTCCGCCATGGGGGGAGGCTACCCGGCCGTGTGACGAACCTGTCTGCACCACCCGCCGCGCTGGGCGGGTAGGTTGCGACAGAGCCGACCGCGAGGGCGGCCTGCCCAGCCAGCGTGAACACGAGGAGAGTGCAGGTGCGCGAATTCTCCGTCCCACCGATCGTCACCGTCGGCGACTCGGCCAACCTAACCGATCCGGTCTGGGAAAACGCTGAGGTAGCCCCAGACGTGGTGCAGTTCATCCGGGCGGGTGCCGGCGACGCCTGGGTCGACGTGACCTGCCGCCAGTTCCGCGACGAGGTGGTCGCTACGGCATCCGGCCTGGTCGCGGCCGGGGTACAGCCCGGCGACCGGGTCGGGCTGATGAGCCGTACCCGGTACGAGTGGACGCTCTTCGACTACGCGGTCTGGGCTGCCGGCGCGGTCACCGTGCCGATTTACGAGACCTCCAGCGCCGAGCAGACCGCCTGGATCCTGTCCGACTCGGGGGCGGTCGGCGTTCTGGTGGAGACGGACGCGCACGCTGCGCTGGTCGCCGGGGTCCGCGACCGGGTGCCCGAGCTGACGCACGTGTGGCAGATCGACCGCGGCGGAATGGACGAGTTGGTTACCGCCGGTGAGTCGGTTGACCCGGCCGAGATCGAGCAGCGCCGCGCGGCGGTGCGGGCCGACGACATCGCCACCCTCGTCTACACCAGCGGCACCACCGGCCGCCCCAAGGGGTGCATGCTGACCCACCGCAGCATTTTCGCCGACATCGCCAACGCCGTGCCCGTGCTGCCCAACCTGTTCGGCCCGGGCGCCTCCACCCTGCTGTTCCTGCCACTCGCCCACGTCTTCGCCCGGCTGATCCAGGTCGGTGTGGTGCAGGCGCGCGCCACCATGGCCCACTGCCCGGACACCAGCGACCTGCTCCCCCGGTTGCAGGCGGTTCGCCCCACGTTCGTGCTCTCCGTCCCCCGGGTCTTCGAGAAGGTCTACAACAGCGCCAAGCAGAAGGCCGACGCCTCCGGCAAGGGGCGGATCTTCGCCCGCGCCGAGGCCGTCGCGATCGCGTACAGCGAGGCGCTGGACACCTCGACCGGGCCCGGTTTGGCGCTGCGGGTGCAGCACGCGCTCTTCGACCGACTGGTCTACCGCAAGCTGCGGGCCGCGCTCGGTGGGCGGTGCAACGATGCAATCTCCGGCGGGGCGCCGCTCGGCGCGCGACTCGGGCACTTCTTCCGCGGCGTGGGGGTGACCATCTACGAGGGGTACGGGCTGACCGAAACCTCCCCCGCCGCCTCCACCAACCTGCCGGACGCCATCCGGATCGGCAGTGTCGGCCGCCCGCTGCCCGGGGTGACCATCCGGATTGACGACGACGGCGAGGTCCTCGTCGCCGGAGACCTGGTCTTCCGGGGCTACTGGCGCAATGCGGCCGCCAGCGCGGATGTGCTCACCGCCGACGGTTGGTTCCGCACCGGCGATCTGGGCCAGCTCGACAGCGACGGCTACCTGCGGATCACCGGCCGGAAGAAGGAGATCATCGTGACCGCGGGCGGCAAGAACGTCGCTCCGGCGGTCCTTGAGGATCAGGTCCGGTCGCACCCGCTGGTCAGCCAGTGCGTGGTGGTCGGCGACCGGCAGCCCTTTGTCGCGGCGCTGGTCACCGTGGACGAGGAGGCGCTGCCGGCGTGGTTGGAGGAGGCCGGCCTGCCGGCGACCACCCCGGTCGAGCAGCTCCGCGATCATGAGGGGCTGCGGTCCGAGATCCAGTCCGCGATCGACACGGCCAACCAGGCCGTGTCCCGGGCCGAGGCCATCCGGGTCTTCCGGATCCTGCCCCGGGACTTCACCGAGACGACCGGGGAGCTGACCCCCTCCCTCAAAGTAAAACGACAAATCGTGCACAAGTCGTACGCTGCAGAAATCGCTGAAATCTACCGAAGCTGACTACCATCCGTCAGGTGCACGCCTCCACTCCGAGACTGCCCCGACCGCACCCCCTAGCCGCCGCCGCACGCGTGGTGATGCTGGCCCTGGTGGCGGTACTGAGCCTGCTCGCCACGCACGACCTCGCCCAACTGTGGTGGATCGCGCTCCTGGCGGCGGCGGGCCTGCCGGCGCTGCTCGCACCGACACACGACCAGCTCGGGCCGCTGAGCCGGGGCGCCGAGGTGGTGGTGCTGGGACTCGCCACCAGCCACGTCGCCTCGGTGGCGACGATCGGCGCGCAGAACGCCGGGCTGGGCGCCTCCGCGGTGCTGCCATACCTGACCGTCCCGATCACCGTCACCGCCCTGCGCCGACGCTTCCGCGAGGGCGCAGGGCTGCTGGCGGTCATCGGTCTCACCCTGTTGCTGGCCGGAGCGCTGACCGAGATCGACGGCCAGCGGCAACTCTTCCAGGTCGGCTACCTGGCGGTCAGCGCCCAGTGGCTGACCCTCTCCGGCCTCGGGCTCTACGCGGCGCGAACCCTGCACCGGGTGATCCGGGCGCGCAGCGACAGCAAGCCCCAGCCATACGCGGAGGCGACCCGCCTCCTAACCCAGCTACGCACAGTAGCTCGAAAACTACCTGGCGCCACACTGGACCCGGGCGGCATCTCCGAGCACCTGCTGGAGGAACTGCGGACGCTGGCCCGGGCGGACCGGGGGGCCGTCCTGTCGGCCAGCGGTGGTGGCCGGCTGGTGGTCCTGGCCCAGTGCGGCGCCGACCGGGTGGACTGGGAAACCACACTGGACGCGGACTCGGCGATCGCCGACGCCTGGGCCAGCCAGCAACCACAGACCGCCGCGCACTCGCAAGCCCGCTCACCCGCCGGTGGGGAGGTCTCTGCGCTGATCGTGCCGCTGGTCGCCGGGGTGCGCACGGTCGGATTGGTGGTGCTGGAGGCGGATGTCGCGCATGCGTACCCGCCCGCGGTGGTGGCCCGGGCGACCGGGCTGACCTCCCCCGCCGCGCTACGCCTGGAGGCAGCCCTGCTCTTCGACGAGGTGCGCTCCCTGGCCACCAACGAGGAGCGGCAACGACTCGCCCGGGAGATCCACGACGGGGTGGCCCAGGAACTGGTGATGGTTGGCTACGGCATCGATAACGCCCTGGCCACGGTGCACGAGGACACCGAGGAGACCGCTGAGTCGCTGCGTGGGCTACGTCAGGAGGTCACCCGGGTCATCACCGAGCTGCGGCTCAGCCTCTTCGAGCTGCGCAGCGAGGTGGACCGGCACGGTGGCCTCGCCGCCGCCATCGCCGAGTACGCGCGCACGGTCGGGGTCTCCGGCGGCCTGCGGGTGCACCTGTCGCTGGACGAGTCGACCGCCCGGCTGCCCGCCGCCACCGAGGCCGAGCTGCTGCGGATCGCCCAGGAGGCGGTGGCCAACGCCCGCAAGCACGCTGGTGCCTCGAACCTCTGGGTCACCTGTGCGGTGGATCCGCCGTACGCCCAAATTGAAGTGTCGGATGACGGTCACGGGATCTCCGACCACCGTACAGACGGGCACTACGGTCTTGCGATCATGGCTGAGAGGGCGGAACGTATCCGAGGTCGACTGGAGATCCGGCCGCGGCAGCCGAGCGGCACAACGGTGGCCGTGGTGGTGGGTTCGTCGTCCCCACGCGATAGCGTGCGTGGCAGTACCGCAGTAGAAGGGGAGTAACCCGAGGATGACCACACCGACACCCGCCACTCGCACCAAGGTCCTCCTTGTGGACGATCACGACCTGATCCGGAAAGGGCTGCGGCATGCCTTCGAGCGCGACCGGCAGTTCGAGGTCGTCGGCGAGGCGGCCACCGCTGCCGAGGGGGTCCGCCAAGCCGGCGCGCTCCAACCAGACGTGGTCATCATGGACCTGCGACTGCCCGACGGCAGCGGCCTCGAGGCCACCCGCGCACTACGCAAGTCCAGCACCACGATGGGCATCGTCGTGCTGACCATGTACGCCGGCGACGACCAACTCTTCGGCGCGCTCGAGGCGGGCGCGAGTGCCTTCGTCCCGAAAACCGCCCCGGCGGACGAGGTGGTCGCTGCCGCCCGGCACGCCGCCTCCTCGCCCAGCGCCTTCACCGCTGCCGACCTGGCTGAGGCGATGAAGCGCCGGCTGGCCCCGTCCGGGCCGCAGCTCTCCCCACGCGAGGGGCAGGTGCTGCGCCTGCTCGCCGACGGAATGAGTGTGGCGGGCATCGCCAAGCAGCTCTTCGTCAGTGAGTCCACTGCCAAGACCCACATTTCCAAACTGTACGAGAAGCTCGGTGCCGCGAATCGTGCCCAGGCATTGATGACTGCGCTCCGACTCGGTCTGCTCGAGGCTCCCGACGCACCCAAATTCTGACCTACCGCTCAGCTAACGAGCCGACAACTTCTCATCTCCGCCGGTGTCGGTCGGCGCGATGTCGCGCTAAGGTCTCCCCCGGCGGAGGGCAGTCTGCAGGGACAGGCCCCGTGCGCACGAAGAGGTGAGGCATGCAACGGCCGGACTGGGCACCCGACGACATTGACATCGAGCGTCCCAGCGTCGCCCGCATGTACGACTACTACCTTGGCGGCTCCCACAACTTTGCGGTGGACCGAGCGGCAGCGCAGGCCATGGTCGCAGCCGTTCCAGAAGCCCCGCTGATGGCCCAGGCAAACCGCGCTTTCCTGCGCCGGGCGGTGCACTTCCTGGTTGATGCCGGGGTCCGGCAGTTCCTCGATATCGGTTCCGGAATCCCCACGGTCGGCAACGTGCACGAGATCGTCCAGCAGGTGGCGCCCACCTCCCGGGTCGTCTACGTCGACACCGACCCGGTGGCAGTGGCGCACAGCCAGGAGATTCTCGCTGACAACGACCAGGCAACCGTGATGCAGGAGGACCTGCGGCACCCCGACCGTATCCTCGGCCATCCCGAGCTCCGTCGGCTGCTCGACCTCAATGAGCCGACGGCGGTGCTCCTCGTCGCCGTCCTGCACTTCGTCTCCGACGACGACCGCCCCGCCGAGCTGCTGCGGGTCCTGCGCGAGGCCCTCGCCCCCGGAAGCTGGCTGGTGCTGTCGCAGGCCAGCCACGAAGGGCGGCCGGACACCGAGCGGAGCGACGCCGAGGCGGTGTACCAACGCACCAGTAGTCCACTATGGTTCCGCAACCGATCCGAACTGACCACGCTCTTCGACGGTTTCGAGCTGGTCGAGCCCGGGGTGGTGTGGGTCCCGCAGTGGCGCCCGGAGACCCCGGAGAGCAGCGTGAACGCCGAGGCATCGGCGTTCCTCGGTGGCGTGGGGCGGATCGGTGACTAGCCCAGCCACCGCGGCTCAGCCAGGCGGCGTCAGCCCCGGCATGGCGGCCTTTACTCAGGAATGGGCGAACGCGATCGCCGGGACGAGCTACCTGCCGATGACCCAGGCACAGCTCAAACGACTACTCGACGGCCTCGCCCGGCAGCTGGCGGCAGCTCTACTCGCCGAGCCGCTCGACCTGCGAGCCGGTCAGCGCGTCGGTGCCGAGCTGGTGGCCGCACACATCGCCTCCGCCGAGGCGCTGGGCCGTACCGTTGAGGTCGTTCAGCTCCGCCTGGTGCGCGATCTGGGCTTGGTCGCCGAAGACGTGGCGGACCGCCTGGCCCGGCTGCTCGCCGCGGTGACCACCGGATATGCCCGGGCGCTGCGCGACCGCACGCTGGACGAGCAGGAGTCGATCCGGCGGGCCGCGATGGCACAGCGAACGAAGGCCGAACTGGCGCTCCGGGCCAGTGAGGCCCGCTTTCGGCACCAGGCCACCCACGACTCACTCACCGACCTGCCGAACCGGAATCTCTTCACCGAGCGGCTCACCGCGGCCCTGGGGACGCCGCAGCGGGAAACGGACCGGGTCGGCCTCTGCTTTCTCGATCTGGACGGGTTCAAGCGGGTCAACGACCAGCACGGGCACCAGGCCGGAGACCGGGTGCTCACGGAAATGGCCAACCGGCTGCGCCAGGCCCTCACCGGGCATCTGGTCGCCCGGCTCGGCGGCGACGCGTTCGTCATCCTGATCGAACGCACCGGCGGCACCCGGGACGTGATCGCGGTGGCGGAGGCGGCCCTGGCCGCCGTGCACAAACCGGCCATGGTGGCGGGCCACGAGGTGACGGTCCGGACCAGCATCGGCATCGTGGAGCGACAGGTTGCCGGCGCCTCCGCGAACGAGCTGATGCGGGCCGCCGACTGCACCCTGCACTGGGCCAAGGCAGCCGGCGGCGGTCGCTGGATGCTCTATGACGCCGAGCGCCACCGCCGGGAACTAACCAGCCAGGCACTGACCGCGGCGATCCCGGCCGGGTTGGACCGGGGCGAGTTCTACCTCGACTACCAACCACTCGCCTCCCTGCACGACGGCCGCATGCTGGGTGTGGAGGCGTTGGTGCGCTGGCGGCATCCGGAGCTGGGTGTCCTGCGCCCGGGCCAGTTCATCGGCCTCGCCGAGGAGACCGGATTGATCATCCCGCTCGGTGGGTGGGTGCTCGCCGAAGCATGCCGGGCAGCGGGCAGCTGGTCGGCGACCGCCGGGACGCCGTTCGTGAGCGTGAACCTGGCCGTCCGGCAGGTGCACCGCCCGGGCCTGGTGCAGGAGGTCCGCAACATACTGCGGCACACCGGACTACCGCCGGAACGTCTCCAGCTGGAGATCACCGAAAGCGCCATGATGAGCCCCGCCGAGGAACCGGTGCAGGCGCTGCGCCGCCTCGCCGACCTCGGTGTCCGCATCGCCATCGACGACTTCGGCACCGGCTACAGCAACCTGGCGTACCTGCGCGACCTACCGGTAACCGAGCTGAAGGTGGCCGGGGAGTTCGTTGCCGGACTACGAGCCCAGGAGCCCCAGGCAGACGAGAGGATCGTCGCGTCGTTGGTCTCGCTGGCCCACGCGCTCAACCTGACCGTCACCGCGGAGGGGGTGGAGACAGCCGGGCAGGCCGAACGGCTACGGGCCATCGGCTGCGACGCCGGCCAGGGCTGGCACTTCGGCCGTCCAGAACCTGCTGACCGGATTTTGGCCCGACTGGGCTAACCGCCGGGCTGAATACCGTTCCTCCGGGCGCACCGCGTCGGCTCCGGGCCCACCGCGTCACTCCGAGCCCACCGCGTCGGCTCCGGGCCCACCGCGTCACTCAGGGCCGCAGAAGAGTGGTCATCCGGGCGGCCTGGGTCTCCCACCGCCACTCGCGTTCGACCCAGGCCCGACCGGCGGCGCCAAACTGGCGGGCCAGATCCCGGTCGGCGAGCAGGGTCGCCACCCGGTCGGCGAGCTGCGCCACGTCCCGCCCCCGCACCACGAAACCCGTCTCGCCGTCGCGCACCGCATCCGGTGCGCCGCCGGAGTCACCGGCCACCACGGGCAGCCCGGTCGCGGATGCCTCCAGGTAGACAATGCCCAGCCCCTCTACGTCCAGGCCCCGGTTCCGGGTACGGCACGGCATCGCGTACACGTCGCCGGCCGCGTAGTGCGCGGGCAACTCCGCCGCCGGCACCGTGCCGGTGAAGACCACGTCCCGCTCGACACCGACCTGCCGGGCCAGTTTCCCCAGCCCGTTCCGGTACGGCCCACCCCCGACGATCAGCAGTGCGGTGTCCGGGACCCGGCGGCGGATCTCGGGCAACGCCCGGATCAGCGTGTCCTGCCCCTTTCGCGGCACCAGCCGGGACACGCAGACCACGACCGGTCGGTCAACCAGCCCGAGCCGGGCCCGCACCGAGTCGCCCCGAACGGCCGGGTGGTAGGTGTCGAGGTCGACACCGGGCGCGAGCCGACGCAGCTCGGTCGCCCCCCGTAACGCCCGGTCCAGCCGGAGCCGGGTGTACTCCCCCAGGTAGGTGGTCACGTCAACGTCCCGGCCGATCCGGCGTAGCGCGGAACGGGCACCGGGCAATGCTGCCCAGCCAATCTCATGCCCGTGGGTCTGTGCCACCACCCGCCGGACGCCGGCCCGACGGCGCAGACCCGCGGCGAGCAGCCCGAGTGGTGCCGCTGCACCGAACCAGACCGTGTCGCAGTCGTTTTCCCGGGCAAGCTGGGTGACCCGCCGCGCCACCAGCGGGGTGGGCAACAGCACCTTGGTGTCTTCCCGCACCACCGCGAAGGGCTGTTCGGCGTCGAACTTCTCGGCGCCCCGCCAACTCGAGGCGTAGACCACCACCGAGCCCGCGGGCTGGCGCACCGCGAGGCCATGCACGAAAGACTGGATCCCCCCGGGCCGCGGTGGGAAGTCGTTCGTGACAAGCAACGTTCGGCTCTCGCTCATCGACTGGTCTTCCTGGCGTAGGCGCGGGCGGCGGCGATTCGCTCCACCGTGGACGGATGGCTGGCGGAGTAAAGGTATCCCAGCCGGGGCGGGTCGGGGTCGGCGAGGTTGATGCCGGCGAGTCGGCGCTGCATCGCCACAAAGGCGCGCGGGTCCCTGGTCAGCGCCAGCGCGTGTGCGTCAGCCCGCGCCTCGACCCGACGGGAGATCAACGCCTGCGCCGGCGTGGCGACCAGGCCGGCCACCGTCACCAGTGCCAACAGCAACGGGAAGGCCCGCGGCTGGTCGATCGAGTCAACACCGGCCATCCGGAGCAGCGGAGCGACAAACCCGAGCAGGTAGAGCGCCACCACCAGCACCGCCGCGCCCAGCGCGCCGGTCAGCGTGCCGACCACCACGTCGCGGTCCTTGGCGTGCCCCAACTCGTGGGCCACCACCGCCGTCACCTCCTCCGGGGTGGCTTCGCGCAGCAGGGTGTCGTAGACGACGATCCGCCGGGTCGGCCCCAGCCCGGAGACGTAGGCGTTGACGGCGCGGGTGCGACGGGAGGCGTCCGCCACCAGCACGTCCCGAACCGGTACGCCGTCGCGGTCCGCCAGCTCCATCAACTCTGTCCGCAGTGGGCTCGGCTCCAACGGGGTGAACCGATTGAACACCGGCTCCACCAGCACCGGGAACACGAACGACAGGAGCATCACCAGGCCGGCCGCCCCGGCCGCGCCGAACGCCCACCACCAGCGCGGCGCCAGCCGGATCACGGTGTAGAAGCCACCCAGGGCCACTGCCCCGATGACGGCGCTGACCGCGTACGACCGGAGCAGGTCAACGGTCCAGCCACCCCAGCTGTTGGTGGCCAGCCCGTAGCGGGTGAGCACGGTGTGTCGCCAGGCGGCGAACGGCAGGGTCATCAGGTCGGCGACGAGCACCACGGTGAGCCCGCCGAGCACCGCCTGCGCGGCCCAGTGCCCGCCGAACGGGCGGCCAACCAGCTCGACCAAGCGGCTACCCAGCGGGGTGAGCCCCAGCGCGAGCGCCACCAACAGGCCGACGCCGAGCGCCGCCCAGCCGCCGGGACGCAGTGCCGCCCGGAACTCCCGCCCTCTACGCACCTGCTCTCCTGGCAGCTCGTCCAGGGCGGCGAGCTGGTCCGCCCGCGGGGCGGGTGGGCGCTGCCACGGGATCAGCACCGCGGCGGTCACGGCCAGCGCAGCGACCAGCCCGACCAGCGTGAGCAGGGCCCAGCCGCGCGGACTCACTGGATCGCCTCCCGGCCCACGATGCCGACGGTCGCGACGGACTCACCCGCAGCGCGCCATTCCCGCGTCATGCCACTCCTCCCGCTGTGCGCGCCCATCGTAGTGGCCACCCGGTCCCGACGGACGGGGTGCACACACCATCGACGACAACCGGACGATCGCGGCTGGCCGCGGCGGGTGCGTCGAGACTCCGCGGGCACCACGCGGCTCCCCGCCCCACGGACAGCACGCGGCCCGCCCCGCTCCCACGGGCAGGTCAGGCCACCCGACGGTGGCGGCGGCCGGGCCGGCGCACCGGAGGCCGCGGCTCCGGCAGCACCTGCACGTCGAACCCGGCCCGAGCGAACACTTCGATCGCCCGTACCTCGGCCGCACCGAACTCCACGGTCTCGTTGCGCAGAACGGTCATCAGGCAACCCGAACAGCCGTCGGCCCGGCCCACGCACCCGTCACAGTCGATCAACATCACGCCTCCCGCCGCGCCGACGGTGGACGGGCCAGCAGGTCGCGCATCCTGATCGCGCCCGCACCCCGCCTTTACGAGATCTGCCCAACACCGTCGGTCACATCGACGCTAGACACCGCGTATGACAGATCCCGGACAACTCAATCAACTCGCCACCGGGATCCCGGGAGTCAATCCGACTGCCGCGTCCCGCCCGGGTCCGATCAGCCGGCCGGTCAGGAACGGGCCAGCCGCCGCAGCAGCGCGTCGGCGCCCAACGGGTAGGCGCCGTGCCGGCGTACGCCATCGGCCACCTCCCGGTCCGCGGAGACCACCACCACCGGCCGCCCCGACGGCTCGGCCCGGACCAGCCGCCGGATGAGCTCATCGGCTGTCTCGCCCTTACGGGAAAAGAGCACCCGGACGCCGCGGGGACTCGGCGGCAGGCCATGCATCCGCTCGGCGCCGTCGAAGACCACGGTCACCTCGTCGCCGGTCTGCGCGGCGATCCCCCCCAGCCCGGTAATCAACCGCTTGCGCTGCTGCTCCAGTGACATCTCGCCGAAGCCCCGTTTGGTGACGTTGTAGCCATCCACCACCAGATGCGCCCGGGGCAACGCGAGTAGCTGGTCCAAGCGGGCCGGATCGTCGGAGTCCCGGGCGCGGGTGGCGACACCGGTCACGGGTGCATCGGACTGGTCGGCGAAGGCGTCGGCGACGAAGTCGGCCGGCAACCTGTCGGCCGGATCCAACGCCAGCTCCCGCCGCAGGCCCACCGCGGCCTGACCGATCGTCTCCAGCAGCAGCCACAGCCGGGCGTCGTCAACGGACCTGGATTCCTTGGCACTGGCCCGGACCACCCCGGCCGCCGCTTCCGCCTCGGCCAGCCGGGCCCGGGCCCGGCGCAGCTCCGCCTCGGCGTCCGCCGTCGCGCGCGTCGCCCGGCCCCGCTCGGTGGCGAGCAGCTCGCTTGCCCGGCGCTCTCGAGCCTGCGTCTCCCGCAACGACCGGCCAAGCTGCCGCGTCTCTTCCCGGAGTTGGCCGATTTCCTCGCGGACCCGGGCCAGCTCGTCCCGGAGTTTGTCTGCCTCGACCCGAGCCACCGCACGGTCGTGCTCTGCCCGGGTGGCCCGCTGCTCGGCCTCTCGGACCAGCTCGGCGACGACCGCGCTGTCCGCCTCGGCCCGGACCGCCGCACCGCTGGACTCGATGAGGTCCCGCCACCCCCGCGGGCGCGCCAGGTACGCCAGTGCCGCAACCTCCACCGGCTCGGCGGCGGCCGGCGCGGCGCCCCCGAGCACCGCCGTGCCGAGGTCACCGGCCTCGGCAAGCACCCGCGCGGCTACCCGTTGACGAAACAGTGGGTCACCGGTCAACTGGGTAGCGATCATCGGCGCGCCGAGCCGCGCCCGCCGGTTGGGAGCGAACTTGGCCACCCGGCGCAGCGGGACCGGCACCTCGTCGGCGGGCAGGCCGGGCAACACCGCGGCGGCCAGCACCACGATCCGCTGCCGGACCGGCTCCGGCAGCACCGGTTCCGGACCGCCCTCCGCTGCGGTGTCCTCGTCGCCCGGCGGCGCGGCACCGTCAGCGGACGGTACGGAATCGGCCCCGCTGCGGGGTTCGGAACCGGACGCACCGGCGATGCCGGTGCTGGCCGGGTCGGTGGTGGACGCGGTGGCGCCGGCGGCAACCGGATCATCGAGAGTGCCCCCCGTACCCTCGATGCCCGGCTCCGGCGCAGCGGCGACCGGCTCCTCCGCGGGGCGGTGGTCGTCGTCGTACGGCTCGGCGAGGGGCATATCGCAAGTCTCCCACTGCCGCCCGACCCGCCGCCGAGCGAGTGAGCCGATATCTCATCGCAGGACTGCTGTCAACTCTCTGCCGCCCACCGAAGTCGGCGACGCCACGGGCAGCACGATGGCGAAGGCCGCGGGGCGCGGTGTCGGACCAGGCCGTTAGCGTGCCGCCGATGGCACCGCAGAAATATGTCCAGGAGTTGTTGGCCGGTCTCGACCCCGCTGTCGGCGGCGTTGACCCGGCACTGCCGCTCCACGCGACCACCTTCGTCGTGGTCGACCTCGAGACCACCGGCGGCGCGCCGGACGGCGGCGGCATCACCGAGATCGGCGCGGTAAGGGTCCGCGGCGGCGAACAGCTCGGCGAGCTCGCCACCCTGGTCAATCCCGGCACACCGGTCCCACCCTTCGTCACCGTGCTCACCGGCATCACCCAGGCGATGCTGCGGCCCGCCCCACCGATCACCGAGGTCCTGCCGAGCTTCCTCGAGTTCCTGCCCTCCGACGCGGTCCTGGTCGCCCACAACGCCCCGTACGACGTGGGGTTCCTCAAGGCGGCCTGCACGGCGCACGGCTATCGCTGGCCGAACCCGCGGGTGCTGGACACGGCGGCGCTGGCCCGACGGGTGCTGACCCGCGACGAGGTGCCCAACCGCCGACTCGGCACCCTCGCGGAGTACTTCCGCACCGCCACCCGGCCCACCCACCGGGCGTTGGACGATGCGCGGGCCACCGTTGACGTACTCCACGGCCTGATCGCGCGGCTCGGTGGTCACCGGGTGCACACCATCGGCGAGGCGATCGAGTTCGCCCGGGCGGTCACCCCGACGCAGCGCCGCAAGCGGCACCTCGCCGAGGGCCTGCCCCACTCGCCCGGGGTCTACGTATTCCGGGGCACCGACGACCGCCCGCTCTATGTCGGCACCTCGGTCGACATCGCCACCCGGGTCCGCAGCTACTTCACGGCCGGGGAGAAGCGGGCCCGCATCTCGGAGATGCTCGCCGCCGCCGAGCGGGTGGAGGCGGTGGAGTGCGCCCACTCGCTCGAGGCGGAGGTGCGGGAACTGCGCCTGATCGGGACGCATGCCCCGCCGTACAACCGACGGTCGAAGTTCCCCGAGCGGGTGGTCTGGCTGAAGCTGACAGACGAGGCGTACCCACGGTTGTCGGTGGTGCGAAACCTGGCCCCGGGGGACGATGCCTACCTCGGGCCCTTCGCCTCCCGCCGCGCCGCGGAGCTCGCGGCGGCCGGCTTCCACGACGCGATGCCGCTGCGGCAGTGCACGCACCGGCTGTCGCTACGGAAGGTCACGCCGGCCTGCGCCGTGGCCGAGCTGGGTCGCTGCCTGGCGCCCTGCGAGCACCGGATCAGCCCGGCGGAGTACGCGGACCGCGCGACGATCCCCTTCCGTACGGCGTGTGGCGGCGACCCGCAGGGCGTGGTGGACGCCTTGCTTGACCGAATCGAGACACTCTCGGCGGGACAACGCTACGAGGAGGCCGCGGTGGTGCGGTCCCGGCTCACCGCCGTGCTCCGCGCTACTACCCGGATGCAGCGACTCGCCGCGCTCACCGGCATCGCCGAGGTGGTGGCTGCCCGGCCGGCGCCGGATGGGGGTTGGGAGTTGGCGCTGGTGCGGCACGGGCGGCTGGCCGGCGCCGGGGTGTCCCCGCCCGGGATCCACCCACGACCGACGATCGCCATGATCCGGGCGACCGCGGAGACCGTCACCCCGGGGCACGGACCTACGCCGGCTACCAGCGCCGAGGAGACCGAGCGCATTCTGTCCTGGTTGGAGCGTTCGGAGACCCGGTTGGTGGAGATGTCGTCCGCGTGGGCCTCCCCGATTGCCGGTGCGGCCCGGTTCCGAGCCCTGCTTACGAAGGTGACACACGCGGCTTCCCACCAATTCTCGACCGAAAGCCCATGACCAACCAGCTGATCGGATGACGCTGACTCGCATAAGCTGTTAACAAGTGCAGTCCCGCCCGTTTCTGGGCCGGCTCCCGGTACCGGGCACGGTGATCTGGGGCCGGGGTGAGGAGGTATCCCTCGTGGATGTCGACGCCGGACACGGCGCCGCCCTGGAGGGCGCGCTTCCGCCCCAACCGGCGGAGCTGCCACTGACCCGCCGACTGCGGACACTGTGGGCCTGGTCCACCGCCGAGGCCGAACCGGTTGGTGAGCTGGTCCGCACCCACCGCAACATCCACTCCGGAACGGACCCGTCGGTGCTGCGTCGGGCGTACACGATCGCCGAGACGATGCACCGCGGACAGCGCCGTAAGAGCGGCGAGCCCTACATCACCCACCCGCTTGCGGTCGCCCAGATCTGCGCCGGCCTCGGCATGGACGCGACCACCCTGGTCGCAGCGCTGCTGCACGACACCGTCGAGGACACCCGCTACACCCTCCAAGCGCTCGCCGACGATTTCGGGCCGGAGGTCGCCCACCTAGTGGACGGGGTGACCAAGTTCGACAAGGCGTTCTACGGAACAGCCGCCGAGGCCGAGACAACCCGAAAGATGATCATCGCGGCCGGCAAGGACGTCCGCGTGTTGATCATCAAACTGGCGGACCGGCTGCACAACATGCGCACGCTCGGGGTTCGCTCCGCCGCGTCCCGGGAGCGCATCGCCCGCAAGACCCAGGAGGTGCTCGTTCCGCTCTGCGATCGGCTGGGCATCCAGAAGCTCAAACGAGAACTGGATGACATCGTCCTGATGCACCTGGAGCCAGCGGAGCACGACCGCATCTCCCGGCACCTGCACGACCGACCCGGCTGGGACGCATACCTGACGGAAATCGTCTCCCGGGCGAAAACGGCGCTCCGCCGCAGCCGGGTCAACGCCGAGGTGACCCCCCGGCCGCGCCACCTCTACTCGATCTGGAAAGACACCGTGGCCGGCGACCACGCCACCCCGTACGACCTGCCCCGGGTCGTCGTCGTCGTGAACGGCCCGGACACCGACTGCTACGCGGCTCTGGGCGCCATCCACGGCACCTGGCCACCGGTACCCGGCCGGTTCAAGGACTACATCGCCTCCCCGAAGAACAACCTCTACCGCTCCCTCCACACCAGCGTTCGTGGGCTGCGAGACCGCACGGTGGAGGTGCTGATCCGCACCGAAGAGATGCACCGCTGTGCGGAATACGGCATCGCTGCCAGCTATCGCTTCCCCCGCGCCCGCGTTGACCAGGCCGTTCGGGACGAACGACTGGACTGGCTGCGACGCGTGCTGGACTGGGAACAGGAGACCGCCGACCCGGCGCAGTTCCTGGAGTCACTGCGCAGCGACCTCGCCGAGGCGCAGATCCAGGTCTTCGCCGACGGGCGACAGGTGGTGCTGCCCGCCGGAGCCACCCCGGTCGACCTCGCGTACGAACTCGGCACCGAGCGCGGCGACCACTGCCTGGCGACCCTGATCAACGGTCGACTCGCCCCGCTCTCCTCCTGCCTCGAGGACGGCGACGTCGTGGAGATCTTCACCGAGACCGAGCAGCCGCCCAGCGACTTCGACGGGGCCCCGCGGGGTCCCCGCCGGGAGTGGCTCGGCTTCGTCAAGTCCCCACAAACCCAGATGCAGATCAACCGCTGGTTCGCCGACCACACCGAACCCGGAATCTCCATCGCCGACAAGGTCCGCCTCGGCCGGGCCGCC
This sequence comes from Salinispora goodfellowii, assembly GCF_059570675.1. Classification (NCBI taxonomy): domain Bacteria; kingdom Bacillati; phylum Actinomycetota; class Actinomycetes; order Micromonosporales; family Micromonosporaceae; genus Salinispora; species Salinispora goodfellowii. The sequence continues at coordinate 187,935 of NZ_JCANTD010000004.1, forward strand.
GTCGGGCTGGCCCTACGCAAGCACGATCGCGGTCTCGCCAGCGACCTGCCCCTACTCCGGCTCTCCGAGGAGCTCGGCTACCCCGACCTGGAGACGATGCTCGTCGCGGTCTTCGACCGGGCGATCGCACCGGACGCGGTGGTGCAGCAGCTCATCGACCTGGTCGACCACCGGCGGTGACCCGACCGGCCCCGGGCCCGCAGAGATTCACCCGACGGCACTAGCCTGGACGCATGATCTGCCGCTCGCGGGTAACCGGACGTGCCATCGCATACCAGGTCTTCTACCGGCTCCCGCTGCCCGTCCGGCGTCGCCTGGTCCGGCTGACCGTGCCCAAGTACATCGTCGGTGCGGTCACCCTCGTTCGCGACACCGAGGCCACGGGAGCCGGCCGGTTGCTCCTGCTGCGCCAACCGCCCGGCCGGGGGTGGACGCTGCCAGCGGGGCTGCTGCAGAAGCGGGAGGCGCCGGTACTCGGGGCGTGCCGCGAACTTTACGAAGAGACCGGCATCCGGCTCTCCCCCCACGAGCTGGCCCCGGCGGTACCGAACGCAGTCGTCCACGACAAGGGTTGGGTGGACGTGGTGTTCACCGCCGAGGTTCCGGCGTCGACCACGGCCCTGCGGGTTGATGGTGCGGAGGTCTTCGAGGCCGCCTGGCACCCGCTGGACGCCCTGCCGAAGTTGACCTGGCCCACGGCCCGCCTGCTCGGCTACTTCGACATCGGGCCGCTGGCCGGGCAGTTCCCGCCCGCACTCCCCGACCACCAGCCGTGACCGACGTCGAGATCTGCGCGGTGGCCCTCGCCGCCGGCGAGGGCAGCCGGCTGCGTCCGCTGACCGAGCGGGTACCCAAAGCGCTCTGTCCGGTCGGGAACGTCCCGCTACTGGACCGGGTACTCGCGCGACTCGCCGGGATCGGTCTGACGGGGACGAGCCGGGTGGCGGTCAACGCCAGCTACCTCGCCGAGCAGGTAGTCGCGCACGTCGGCGACCGGGCCCACCGGTCGGTGGAGCCCGACGGCCCGCTCGGCACCGCCGGCGGCCTGGCGAAGCTACGCGACTGGATCAACGGGCGGGGCGTGCTGGTCGGAAACGCCGACGCCTACCTCGCCGACCCGGACCGTCCGCCTGGGCCGGATCTCGCCGCACTGCTGCAGGGCTGGGATGGAGAGACCGTACGGCTGCTGGGCCAGCCCGCCGTGAACCCGACGGCACCCGGCACCTTCGACGGCCACGTCTTCACCGGCTTCTCCCTGCTGCCCTGGCGGCGAGTTCGGGACCTACCACTGGAGTTCGGCGATCTGGTCCGGACGGTCTGGCGTCCGGCGGAGGCAGCCGGCGAGCTGACCGTGGTCCCCTATCCCGGCACGTTCTTGGACACCGGCACACCCGCCGACTATCTCACCGCCAACCTGCACGCCACAGGCGGCGACACCCTGGTTCACCCCACGGCGCTGGTCACCGGCCGGTGCCGGTCGGCAGTGGTCGGGGCGGGTGCCCGGGTACACGGGGCTGTCACCAGGGCTGTGGTCTGGCCGGGCGCCACCGTAGCAGCGGAGGAGCACGTGCAGAACGCGATCCGGGTGGGGACCGATCTCACCGTCGTCGTCAGCGAACCACCACTGCCGGAGCGTCTAGCATGAGTGGGGAAGCCGACGAACGGAGCGAACTCCCGTGATCACCGCGATTGTGCTGATCGACTGCGCCACCGACTCGATCCCCGAGGTGGCGGAGGCACTCGCCGCCCTGCCCGGGGTCAGCGAGGTCTACTCAGTGGCCGGACAGGTCGACCTGGTCGCGATAGTCCGGGTCCACGAGTTCGAGCAGATCGCTGAGGTGATCGCGGGGCGCATCTCGAAGGTGTCGGGGGTACTGAACACCGACTCCCACATCGCGTTCCGCGCGTACTCGCAGCACGACCTCGAGCAGACGTTCGCGATCGGCCTCGCCACCGCCGACTGACGGGGCAGCAGGGGCGCAGCCACTGCCAGCAGACGGCTGGTCCACCCCATCCGGGTGGACCAGCCGTCGACCTACCTCATCGTGGTCCAGACCTACCTCATCGTGGTCCGGGCGTACCTCATCGCGGTCCGGGCGTACCTCATCGTGGTCCGGGCGTACCTCATCGTGGTCAACTCGTACCCGGAGCCGGGGTCTCGGTGCCGGTGCCGCCGCCGGGAGCCGGGCTCTCGGTGGTGCTACCCGGGCCCGGAGTGGTCATACCCGGGCTCGGGGTGCCGGTGCCGGTGCTCTGCGGGACCGGGACACCCAACTGGTTGGCCAGCTCGACCAACTCGTCGTAGTGGGTCTGCAGGGTCGGCAGCGCGGTCTGCGCAAGCTCGATCACCGACGAGTCGGAGCCCTGCGAGATCTCCGTCTGGGTGGCCTGGATGGCCTGGACGTGTGCGGTCAGGTTACTGGTCACCCAGAGCTGGTCGAATTCCTCGCCACTGGCGTTGTTCATCTGGTCGGTGAGATCCTGCTGGTCGGCCGTCAGCTCACTCGACAGCTCGACACCGAGCTGGTTGGCGACCTGTTGGACCGTCTCATCCAGTTGGGTGTGGTCAGTCCCGATCTGTTGGCCCAAGTTCTTGACCCCCTGGTCCTGGGCCTTCTGTCCGGCCAGCTCCCCCTTGCCGATCTCAAACTGATTCACCTGGTGAAGTGCCTGCAGGTACTGGGTGTCCTGCTGTGACGGCTGCGCCGCGGCATGGGCAGCCGCGGCGGGTGCGATACCCACCAGCACCAGCGCGGCCAGCAGGCCCAGGCGTTTAAAACCCCACATTCGTCCTCCCCTAGAGACGTTGGACCGCACGGATACCCGGCTGGCCGGGGTTATTCCTCGTACCAGCCCAGGTATGCCAACAGACGTGGCGCCCGCCGGAGTCTTCCGGCGGGCGCCACATGCGGTTACGTCGCGGGTGAGGTCAGCGGCGCTCGCCGCTGGTGATCTCCGAACGCTCGGTGTCCGAATCGACCGGGGGTGCCGGCGACACCGGCGCCTCGGCGGGCTTCTCGATCGGGTAGAAGAAGCCCCGGATCGCCGGGCCGAGCGCGCCGAGCCGGTTCATCTTCTTCGGCACCACCCAGCCGACGTACTCCAGCTCGCCGTCCTCGCGGTGGAGCGGCTGGTGCACCTCGACGAACCGACCGTCCGGCAGCCGCCGGATGATGCCGGTCTCGACCCCGTGCGCCAGAACCTCCCGGTCATGCTGCTGGAGCCCCAGACAGATCCGGTAGGTGACGAAGTACGCCAGCGGCGGGAGGAGCAGCAGACCGATCCGGCCACCCCAGGTCATCGCGTTCAGGCTGATATTGAACTTGTCGGCGATGACATCGTTCGCTCCGGAGAGCGCCAGCACCAGGTAGAAGGTGACGGCCATGGCGCCCAGCCCGCTCCGCGCCGGAACGTCCCGCGGCCGCTGGAGCAGGTTGTGGCTACGGAAGTCCTTGAGGCGCCGGGCCTCGATGAACGGATAGAGCACCGACATGCCCACCAACACCCCGGGCAACACGACCGTTGGCCAGAACAGCGGCGGGATGACGTACCCGTCGCCGATCGGAATGTAGATCTCCCAGGCGGGCATCAGCCGGGTAGAGCCGTCGAGGAACATGACGTACCAGTCGGGCTGGCTGGCGGCCGACACCACCCACGCCTCGTACGGCCCGAACAGCCAGATCGGGTTGATCTGGAACAGGCCAGCCATCAGCGCGATCACGCCGAAGACCACCATGAAGAAGCCGCCCTGCTTCAACGCGTAGCGCGGGAACATCCGCTCGCCGACCACGTTGTCGTTGGTCCGGCCGGGGCCGGGCCACTGGGTGTGCTTCTGCTTGAAGACCAGCCCCAGGTGGGCACCGATCAGGGCGAGCAGCAAGCCGGGGATGAGCAGTACGTGGGCGATGTAGAACCGGCTGACGATGATCGTTCCGGGGAACTCGCCGTCGAAGATCGAGGACGTGAGCCAGGAGCCGATCACCGGAATCGACAACATGATGCCGGAGGCGATCCGGAGCCCGGTGCCGGAGAGGCCGTCGTCCGGCAGGGAGTAGCCGGTGAAGCCGGCCAGGAAGCCGACCCAGAACAGCAGCGAGCCGATGATCCAGTTGGCCTCCCGCGGCTTGCGGAACGCGCCCGTGAAGAAGACCCGCAGCATGTGCACCACGATCGCGGCCATGAACAGCAGGGCCGCCCAGTGGTGCATCTGCCGCATGATCAGGCCGCCCCGGACGTCGAACGAAATGTCCAGACTGGAGGCGTACGCGGCGGACATCGGCGTGCCCCGCAGCGGGGCGTAGCTACCGTTGTAGATCACCTCGGTCATCGCCGGCTCGAAGAAGAAGGTCAGGAAGACCCCGGTGAGCAGCAGCACGATGAACGAGAAGAGCGCGATCTCACCGAGCAGGAAGGACCAGTGGTCCGGGAAGACCTTGTTCAGCAGCCGACGGAGCGGGGTGGCCACCTGGAAACGGTCGTCCACGCCCCGGGCCACGTTCCCCGGGACGGCTGCCATCTCAAACTTGCGCCGCTTCACGGCCGCTCCCAGAAGTCGGGCCCGACGGTCTCGGTGTAGTCGGACGTGGCCACGAAGTAACCCTCGTCGTCAACGACGATCGGCAACTGCGGCAGCCGACGGCTGGCGGGACCGAAGATGGGCTTCGCGTTGTCGGTGATCAGGAACTGCGACTGGTGACACGGGCAGAGCAGCCGGTTGGTCTGCTGTTCGTAGAGGCTGGCGGGGCAGCCAGCGTGCGTGCAGATCTTGGAGTAGGCGGCGAAGTTTCCCCACATGAAGTCGTCGTGGCCGATCCGCACGTTGGCCTCGTGCGCCTCCTGCGCATCCGCGTCCCGAAGGTGGATCAACAACGCCGGCGAGTCCGCGTACTTGTTACTCACCCCGTGTTCGATGCCGGGGAAGACGGTGATCTGGCCACCAGCGCTGATGTCCGCCGGGCGGATCGGGCGGCCGTCCTCCCGGACCAGCCGGACCTTCTGTCCGCCCCCGGTGGGCGCGAAACCCGTGGTGAACATCTGGTTGTTCTTGTGTGGCTGCGAGATCAGGCCACCCACCAGCGGCGCCGCGGCCACCGCGCCGACCGGTGCGAGACCGGCCAGCAGCGAGACTCCCAGCAACGGCCGGCGCTTCACGCCCAGTTCGTCCGCCATGTAGAGCATCGTCTGTCCGGTGATCTTGCGGTCCCGCTCGTTGACGCCCTCATGCCGGTCCTGCACCGACACCTCCTTGGGCAGCAGCTTCTTGCCCCAGGTGAGGATGCCGAAGCCGATGCCGAGCAGGGAGATACCCAGGGTGACACCGAGTAGCGGCGTATACCACTTGTCGCCGCCGTAGCCCAGCTCGTACTCCCAGGGCCACCAGATGTAGATCGCCAGGAAGGCGGTCGCGGAGACGCCGGTCAGCAGAAAGAACAGGGCGACCGTACGGCTCAGTCGCCGCTCGGCCTTGCTGCCCGGCACGACCTGCGGCTCGTAGTGCACGATCTGAATGTCGTCCGCACGGGCCCCCGCACGGACGATGTCGAAGCGACTGAGATCCGGATCATCCAGGTCGACCGGCTGGTCGCCGCCCGCGTGTCCAGGGTGGGTGGTGGTCATGCCGTCACCTCGCTGTGGGCGGTGCCGACCGGCGACACCGGCGCAATGTTGGTCAGGAACCGCCCGGTCACGACTTACCCGCAATCCACAGGGTGGTAAAGACCAGCGCGACGATGCCGACCAGGAAGATCGCCAGGCCCTCGGTCGAGGGGCCGTAGCGGCCGAGGTTGAAGCCACCCGGGTCCTGGTTGTGGTTCAGGTTCGCCTGGATGTAGGCGATGATGTCCGCCTTCTGCTCGGGCGTGATCTGGTTGTCCCCGAACACCGGCATGTTCTGCGGGCCGCTGAGCATCGCGGCGTAGATCTGACGGTCGCTGGCCGGCTTCAGGCTCGGCGCGTACTTGCCCGAGGAGAGGGCTCCGCCGCCACCGCCGAACGCGTGGCACTGCGCGCAGTTGATCCGGAACAACTCGCCACCGGCGGCGAGGTTGCCGTCCTGGTGGAGGTTCTCGCCGGCCGGCAACTCCGGGCCGCCGCCAAACTCCTGGACGTACTGCCCGAGCTGACGGATCTCATCGGGAGTGAAGACCGGAGGCTTGCGGGGTGCCTGGGCCTCCTGCCGGACCATCGGCATGCGACCCGTGCCCACCTGGAACTCGACCGAGGCGGAGCCAACACCGACCAGACTCGGGCCGCGCCCCTCGACGCCCTGCGCGTTGCGACCGTGGCAGCTCACACAGCTTTCGTTGAACAGCGCCTTGCCATCCGCGGCGGCGCCGGACATCGGCGTGTCCTGCGCCTGCACGCTGGGGGCAAAGGCCGTGTAGGCGCCGCCGGCCAGCATCAGCGCTGCCAGCAGCCGGACCGCGGCACCCAGCCGGCGGCGGCCCCGGCTGCGCGCCGCGGGCCGCCCGCGCAGCCGCGCGAACAGACCGCGTCGGCGGTCGTTGTCAGAAGTCATGACCTGTCCTTAACCGGTTGGACCTTGCCTGAGGGACGAAGCAGCGGCGCGGTTCGGGGCGCGCCAAGATCACTGAAGCCAGTAGATCATGCCGTAGAGCGCGATCCACACCACATCGACGAAGTGCCAGTAGTACGACACCACGATCGCCGACGTCGCCTGCGCCGGCGTGAATCGACCCATGGTGGTGCGAATCATGAAGATGACGAAGGCGACCAGACCACCCGCCACGTGGAGGCCGTGGAAGCCGGTGGTGAGGTAGAACATCGAGCCATAGCCATCTTTGTTGATCTTGACGCCCTCGTGGATCAGCTCCCGGTACTCGTTCAGCTGGCCGAGTACGAAGATCAGTCCCATCACGAAGGTGATCGTGAACCAGCGCCGCAGGGCGTGCACGTCCCCCTTCTCCGCGGCGAACACGCCGATCTGGCAGGTCACCGACGAGAGCACCAAAATCACCGTGAACGTCGTCGCGTACGGAACATTCAGGTGCGGGGTGTGCTCCGCCCACTGCTCCGGCGCCGCGGCACGGATCGAGAAATACATCGCGAACAGCGCCGCGAAGAACATGAGTTCGCTGGAGAGCCACACGATCGTCCCGACGCTGACCATGTTGGGTCGCGTCAGGGAGTGGATCCGGCTCTTGTCAATCGCTGGGGCCGCAGTCACGCGGTCATTATTGCCGTTAAGCAAGGCCGGCGATCAGCGGGGGCCCAAACCGGTGCTCCGGGCAGCCCGATCGGGGGGGTCCGATTAGCCTCACCTAGGGTAAAAACGTGCAGCGTGTCGATCCAGTCTCCATTGCTACCGAAGTCGCCGCACCAGCCGCGACCTCGGTCGCCGCAGCTGCGGCACCCGCGGCCGTCCCACCGCCATTCAGCCTGACGTCGATCGTCACCGAGGTGCAGCCGGCCAGCTGGATCACCGTCGGCTTGGCGCTCGCAGCTGGACTCTACCTCTACGGCGTACGGCGGCTCCAAGCGCGCGGCCACCGATGGCCGGTGGCCCGAACGCTGCTCTTCCTCGGCCCCGGCCTCGGCGGTATCGCCACGGTGACCCTCAGCGGCCTGGCGGCCTACGACACGACGCTGCTGTCGGTGTACCTGACACAGCATCTGGTGCTCTCCATGGTGGCACCGATCTTCCTGGCCCTGGGCGCCCCGGTCACGCTGGCGCTACAGGCGTTGCCACCGCACCCGCGCGAGCGGCTGCGAGCGCTCGTGCACAGCCGGGTAGCCCGGCTCTGCAGCTACCCCCTGGTCGCCTTCGCGATCTTCATGGTCACCCCGTTCGCCCTCTACTTCACCGACCTGTACCGCTACACGCTCGAACACGCGTGGGCGCACGAGTTGATCCACGCCCACGTACTCCTGATCGGATGCGTCCTCTTCTGGCCGCTGCTCGGGCTCGACCCGCTGCCCAACCGCTGGCCCTACCCGGGCCGGGCCCTGCTGATGCTGCTCTCCGTGCCGTTCTACACGGTGCTCGGACTCACCGTCATGCAGTCAACCACCCTCTTCGGCGGCGACTGGCATTCCTCGCTCGGCCTGACCTGGGCCGACCCGTGGGAGGACCAGGTGATCGCCGGCGGCATCCTCTGGGCCGGCGGCGAACTCGTCAGCGTCACCGTGCTGGCGGTGCTGGTCGTGCGCTGGATGCGCCAGGCCGAACGGGAGGCCCGCCGGATCGACCGCGAGCTGGACCGCCAGGAGGCCGAACAGCGGGCCAGCCCGGCGGTCGGCTGATTCGGGGGTCGCGGAGCACCGCCCGCGGAAGCCCTGCTGGATACGCCCGGTACGATCGGCAGATAGCTACGAGGTGGGAGCCAGTTAAGCAATGAGCGATCGTCGGTGCACTGTCCTGCTCTACAGTGACGACCCACAGGTCCGGGATCGGATGCGACTCGCCGTCGGCACCCGGCCCGCACCCGGCCTCCTGGTTGAGTTCGTCGACGCGTCCGACTACGCCGAGTGCATCCGGCTGGTCGACGACTACGAAATTGATCTCCTACTCCTGGACGGCGAGGCCCACCCCGGCGGCGGCCTCGGCATCGCCCGGCAGATCAAGGACGACCGGGCCGACGCCCCGCCCACCTGCGTGGTACTCGCTCGCGCCGCCGACCGATGGCTCGCCGCCTACGCCGAGGTTGACGCCACCCTGGTGCATCCACTCGATCCGGTGACCACCGGCACGACCGTTGCCGAAGTGCTGCGGACCCACGCACCGACCTGACGTTCCCACTCCGGCACCGCCTCGACGCCGGATCCGCCGGCGCCGGATCCCAACCCCTGGACCGCTCGGGAGGACCCGATGGGCGAACGGACCTGGCCGCACCTACTCGCCGCGCTGCTGCGCGGCGACGAGCTATCCACCGCTGACACCGCATGGGCGATGGGTGAGATCATGTCCGGATCGGCGGGCCCGGCGCAGATCGCCGGCTTCGCCGTCGCGCTGCGGGCCAAAGGCGAGACCCCCGCCGAGCTCTCCGGCCTGGTCGAGGCGATGCTCACGCACGCCGTTCGAGTCGATCTGCCCGCGGAGCTACGCGCCACCGCCGTGGATGTGGTGGGCACCGGTGGCGATCTCGCGCACACCGTGAACATCTCCACCATGGCCTCCCTGGTGGTCGCCGGGGCCGGCGTACGGGTCGTCAAGCACGGCAACCGGGCCGCCTCCTCGTCCTGCGGCACCGCAGACGTGCTGGAGTTCCTCGGCCTGCCGCTGGACCTGGGCCCCGAGGCGGTGGCGACCTGCGTCGCCGAGGCGGGGATCGGCTTTTGCTTCGCCGCCCGGTTCCACCCCGGGATGCGCCACGCCGGCCCGGTCCGTCGGGAGCTGGGCGTACCAACCGCCTTCAACTTCCTCGGCCCACTCACCAACCCGGCTCGTCCCCGAGCCGGCGCGGTCGGCTGCTTCGACGCTCGGATGGCGCCGGTCATGGCCGCGGTCTTCGCCGCCCGCGGTGACTCGACGCTCGTCCTGCGCGGCGAGGACGGGCTCGACGAGTTCACCACCGCCGCCCCCACCCGCGTCTGGGCGGCACAGAACGGCACGGTCTCCGAGGCAGTGCTCGACGCGACCGACCTTGGGATCCCCCGGGCCACCCTCGCCGACCTCCGCGGCGGTGACGTCGCCTACAACGCCGACGTGGTCCGCCGCCTGCTGGCTGGAGAGACCGGGCCGGTGCGAGACGCGGTGCTGGTCAACGCCGCCGCCGCACTTGCCACCCAGGGGCCCCTGAACACAGACCTCACCGAGGCGCTCCGGGCCGGCCTCCTCCGCGCCGCCGAATCGATCGACTCCGGCGCCGCGGCCCGGACTCTGGACCGTTGGATCGAGGTCGCCCAAGCCGTCCGGCCGGCGACCGTCTGAGCCAACGCCAGACCGGCTCAGACGGTCGCCGGACCGGCTCAGCCAACGCCAGACCGCCGGAACGGGCCGGAGGCCAGGGGTTGGGAGGCCGGGTTGGGCCGGTCGGGACGATCAACCGGCCCGGCTGATCTGCCCTGTCCAACTGCGAGCGCCACCCACACGGCGAACGGCCCGCTCCCTGCCGGGAACGGGCCGTTCGACCAGTCGTGATCAGTGCTCGGCGGTGCGCCGGGTACCGCTGTAGTACTCGAAGAGCAGGCCACAGGCGGCGAAGACGACGGCCAGCAGGCCGACAGCCAGCAGCCAGAGCTGCCAGAACACGAGGCCGAGACCGGCGATCGTGGCCGCCAGCGCGATCCCGAACGGCCAGTAGCTGCCCGGGCTGAAGAAGCCCACCTCACCCGCGCCATCAGCGATCTCCGCATCAGCCCGGTCCTCGGGGCGCAGATCGATCCGCCGGGCGACAAACCAGAAGAAGCCACCGCACATCAGGCAGAGCGCGAAGCTCAACAGCAGGGCGATGGTGCCCACCCATTCGATCTGGCCGCCGTCGCCATAGGTCCAGCCCCCGTAGAGCGCCGTGGCGAAGAGCAGGAACCCGGCGATGATGAGGAAGATGCGCCACTCGGTCTTCATGCCTGCTCCCTCAGTTACCCGCGCCGCTAGCCGACTTGTCGGGGTTGAAGTTCGACTCGGTGCGTCGCGTGTCGAACGGCTCCGTGGTCATCGCGTACGGATCCTCACCGATCGCGGTCAGCGCCTCCTGCGTGGACTGTCCATCCTGCTTGGCGGCGAGGAACTGGTCGTACTTCTCCGGCGTGACAACCCGCAGTTCGAAGTTCATGAAGGCGTGATAGGTGCCGCACAGCTCGGCGCAGCGGCCCACGTACGCACCCTCGCCCTCGAGCTTGGAGACCTCGAAGACGTTGCGAATGCTGCCGGGGAAGACATCGCGCTTGAACAGCATCTCCGGCACCCAGAACGAGTGGATGACGTCGCGGCTGGTCTCCTCGAAGCGGATCGACCGGTCCGAGGGCAACACCAGGATCGGGATGACCTCGCTGGTGCCGAGGACCGAAGCGACCGTGTTGGCCTCCACGCCCTGGCCGTCGCGGTAGTTGAACTGCCAGTTCCACTTGAAGGCGACCACCTCGACGGTGACGTCCGGGTCCCGGGAGGTCTTTCCCACATCGGTCTGCACGATCGCCGTGTAGTAGAAGAGCACGGCGACGATCAGGATCGGGGCGATGGTGTAGAGGAACTCCATCGGCAGGTTGTAGCGAGTCTGCACCGGCAGCTCGTTGCCCCGCTTCCGGTAGCGCACCACGCACCAGAAGATGAGGCCCCACACGAACACGCCGACCGCGAGCGCCGCGATACACGAGGCGATCCACAGGTCGTACATCCGGTTCGCCTCGGGGGTGATGCCGCCCTGCGGCCAGCCGAAGCCGCCGAACGCGGCGCCGACATCGCAGCCCGTGAGCAGGACCAGCAGTGCCGCTCCGCCGAGACCGAGCCCAGCCACCCGGCCGACACCCCGCACCCGGCGCCCACCGGCTCCCGGGTAGGCGCTGTGCCGTACGGCCGACGGCCGTACCTCCGAACTCCTTGCGACCACCTGGTCCTGCCTCCCTAGCGCGCCGCCGTGTCATTCTGGTCTGCCGGCCTCCGCCGGTGGTGCTACAACACCGGCGGCAAAGGGGTCACCGACGGTCGCAGATTACTCGACCAGGACCGGCTGGACCCGATTGGGGTGGTTGTCCGCCCCCATCGGGGTGATCACGGAACAGCGGAGGCGATATCGTGGAGTTCCGTGAACGCCTCCCCGGTCTACCTGGACGCCGCCTCCGCCGCGCCACTGCACCCCGTCGCCCGACAGGCGCTGCTGGCCGCCCTGGACGACGGCTGGGCCGACCCACAACGGCTCTACGCCCCGGCACGGCGGGCACGTCAACTCCTGGACGCGGCGCGGGAAGCCGCCGCAGCCACGCTCGGCGTCCGACCGGACGAGCTCTCCTTCACCCCAAGTGGTACGGCGGCTGCGCACTCGGCCGTCCTCGGCGGGCTCGCCGGCCGACGCCGGGCCGGATCCCGCCTGGTGCACTCCGCGATCGAACACTCGGCGGTGCTGCACGCCGCCGAGCGGCACGTGGCTGACGGCGGCACGGCGGCATCGGTCCCGGTCGACCGGGTCGGCCGCATCGATCTGGACGCCTGGTCGGCGGCGGTCGGGGCGCCCGGCACCGCGCTCGCGGCCCTGATCGCCGCGAGTCACGAGGTGGGCACCGTGCAGCCGGTCGCCGCAGCCGGTGCCGTCTGCGGCGCCGCCGGAGTGCCGCTCTACGTCGACGCGGCGCAGGTGGTCGGGCACGCGCCGGTGCCGGCGGGCTGGTCGGTGCTGACCGCCAGCGCCCACAAGTGGGGCGGGCCGCCGGGGGTCGGGCTGCTGGTGGTCCGCAAGGGCACCCGCTGGGAGTCGCCGTGGCCGATGGACGAACGCGAGGCAGGGCGGACCCCGGGGGTGGTGAACCTACCGGCGGTCGTCGCGGCGGCGGCGAGTCTGCGCGCGGCGGCGGCCGACGCGGCGGCGCGGTCGGTCCGACTCGCCCACCTGGTGGACCGGATCCGGGCCCGGGTGGCGACCGAGGTGCCGGATGTGGAGGTGGTCGGCGATCCAGAAGATCGGCTTCCGCACCTGGTGACCTTCTCCTGCCTGTACGTCGATGGTGAGGCGCTGCTGCACGCGTTGGACCGGCGCGGCTTCGCCGTCTCCTCCGGATCGTCGTGCACCTCGTCAACGCTGCGCCCGTCGCACGTGCTGGCGGCGATGGGGGTGTTGTCGCACGGCAATGTTCGGGTCTCGCTGCACCGGGACACGACCGAGGCCGAGGTGGAGCGGTTCCTGACCGAGCTGCCGGGGATCGTGGGCGCGTTGCGGGCCGAAGCCGGGGTGGTGGGGCTGTGACGGCGCCCGAGGTAGTCGACTGCCGGGGGCAGCGCTGCCCGCTACCGGTGATCGCGCTGGCCCGCCGCCTGCCCGAGCTGCCGGTGGGCGCCCTCGTCCGGGTGCTGGCCGACGATCCGGCGGCCGCGGTGGACCTGCCTGCCTGGTGCCGGCTTCGAGGTCAGGAGTTCGTGGGCCGGGTGGACGGCCCCGAGGGCCCGGGATTCGACGTTCGCCGCCGGCACTGACCCCCGGGGCCCGGGGATCAGTGCCGGCGTGGGTTACGGCACCAGGTGCGGGCGGACCTCTTCGGCAGCCGCGTCGCCGTACGAGTCGGCGAGCCGCTTGATGAAGAGGTCTCGGTGGAGCTGGTACTCCTGGGTGCCGACGGCCTCCAGCACGAGGGTGGCCAGCAACGAGCCGACCTGAGCGGCCCGCTCCAGCCCAAGACCCCAGGAGAGCGCGGCAAAGAAGCCGGCCCGGAACCCGTCGCCGACCCCGGTCGGGTCAACGGCGCGCATCTCCCGGGCAATCGGCACATGGATCGGGTCGATGTCCCGTCCGGCGATCTCCACACCCTGCTTGCCCAGGGTGGTCACCCGTACCTTGACCAGATCGAGCAGCTGCTCGTCGCTGAGCCCGGCCTTGCTCTGCAGCAGCGACTTCTCGTACTCGTTGGTCATCAGGTACTCGGCGCCCTCCACCAGCGCGATGACCTCCTCGCCCGGCATCCGGGCAAGCTGCTGGGAGGGGTCGGCCGCGAACGCGTAGCCCCGCTCCCGGCACTCGGCGGAGTGGCGCAGCATCGCCTCCGGGTCGTTGGCGCCGACCAACACCAGGTCGAGGCCGCCGGTCCGGTGGACGATCGGCTCCAGCTCGATGTTGCGCGCCTCGCTCATCGCCCCCGCGTAGAAGGAGGCGATCTGGCACATCTCGGTGTCGGTGGTGCAGACGAAGCGGGCGGTGTGGGCGATCTCGCTCACATGCACCGAGTCGCAGTCGACGCCGTGCCGCTCCAGCCAGGACCGGTAGTCGGCGAAATCGGCGCCCACCGCGCCCACCAGCACCGGGCGCAGGCCGAGCTGGCCCATCCCGAAAGCGATGTTGGCGGCCACCCCGCCCCGTCGGAGCACAAGGTCGTCCACCAGGAAGGAGAGCGACACCTTGTCGAGCTGGTCGGCGATGAACTGCTCGGCGAATCGGCCGGGGAAACTCATCAGGTGGTCAGTCGCGATCGAGCCGGTCACGGCGATCTTCATGTCATCCCTTGGGGTGTCGGGAGCGGGGCGTCGGTCAGCCTACCGCTCCGGCTACCCCGAGGTAACCGTTCAGCTGAGCCATCAGCAACTCCCGCGCCAACACCCCCCGCGGGCCGGTCCCGCGCTGAAAACGGGGGCCGGCCCGCCGGAAACCGGTCAGCTGAACGAGTCGCCGCAGGCGCAGGAGTTCCCCGCGTTCGGGTTGTCGATCGTGAAGCCCTGCGCGTCGATGCGGTCGGCGAAGTCGATGGTGGCGCCGCCCAGGTAGGGGGCGCTCATCCGGTCAACGACGACCTCCACGCCGTCGAAGTCGGTGACGACATCGCCGTCGAGCGACCGCTCGTCGAAGAAGAGCTGGTACCGCAGGCCGGAGCAGCCGCCCGGCTGCACAGCGACCCGGAGCCGCAGGTCGTCGCGGCCCTCCTGCTCGATCAGAGCCTTGACCTTCTGGGCCGCGACGTCGGTGAGGACGACGGTCGTGGGGGCCTCGGTCGACTCGGTCTGCGCTGGCGTGGTCACGTGGAATCTCCCTGCACACGTAAGGTGTGGTCGTCGTGGCCAACACGTCGGTCAACGATTCCCACTGCGGTCCGGCTTTCGATTGTAGGCCGCTTGCTACCGGGCCACCCAGGTGACGGGGGCCGCACCCGGGCCGGTCAACGACTCCACTGCCGGGCCAACCGGGCCGCCAGGGCCCGCAGCCCGTCCGCCGGCTGGCCGATCGCCGCCGCCACCCCGCCGTGTTCCTCCCCGCCGTAGTGCTCAACGAGACTGTGTGCCTCGGTGACGCCCGCGGCGGCCGCCTCGCGCCGGCCCGCACCCACCCGCCCCGCCAGCACCACGCACGGCACGCCCCGGTCCCGGGCCGCGCCGGCCACTCCAGCGACCACCTTGCCGCGCAGGGACTGCTGATCAAACGAGCCCTCGCCGGTGATCACCAGGTCGGCGGTATCCAGCGCGGTGTCCAGCCCAACGGCGCGGGCGACCAGGCCGATCCCCGAGGAGCGCCGACCGCCGAGGGCGAGCACCGCCGCGCCCAGCCCGCCGGCCGCCCCGCCGCCCGGCAGGGCGCCCAGATCACCCGGGCAGCCGGGCAGGTCCCGTTCGAGGACCGCGACGAACCGCTCCAGCGCCGCGTCGAGCAACAGCACGTCCGCCCGGTCCGCGCCCTTCTGCGGTCCGAAGACGTTGCTCGCCCCGTGCACCCCGAGTAGCGGGTTGTCCACGTCCGTGGCCGCGACCAGCCGGGCGTCCCGCAACCGCGGCGCCCCGTCCAGCGCCGCGGCGGCAGCCAGCGCCGCTCCCCCGTACGGCAGGGCCGCGCCGACGCCATCCAGCGCGGTCACGCCGAGGGCGGCGAGCAGGCCCGCACCAGCGTCATTGGTGGCCGAGCCGCCGAGCCCGATCACCACCTCGGAAGCGCCGCACTCGACGGCAGCGGCCACCAACAGCCCCACCCCGTACGAGGTGGTGTGCCTCGGGTCACGCTCGGCCGGGGCGAGTAGGTGCAGACCGCAGGCCTGGGCGCTCTCCACGTACCCGGTACCGGCCGGGGTGAGCAGGATCTCACCGGCCGCTGGACGGCCAAGGGGGTCAACGGTTGGTACCGGCACCCGGCGTGCATCCACCGCCCCGGCCAACGCGTCCAGGAACCCCGGGCCACCGTCGGCGAGGGGGTGCACCAGCAGGTCGTCGTCCGGTGCCACCGAGCGCCAGCCGGCGGCCACGGCGGCGGCCACCGCCGACGCCGACAGGGTGCCGGCGAACTTGTCCGGACAGAGCAGCACACGCATGCCGAGCAGTGTGGCAGTACCCACCGGCGGCAGTCGCGACGCCGTCGTGCTGTGGAACCATAGGGGGCGTGACGTCGACCTGGGTTGAACCTTCCGCCACCGCCACCGCGCTCCTCCTGCTCGGTCGGGGCAGCGATCCGGCCTCCGAGCGGGGAGTCGAGTGTCCTGGCGACCTGCCGGCACCGAGCGACCCCGAGTTGGTGGCCCGGGCGGCGGCGGCGAAGGCACAGCTGGGTGACCGGGTCTTCGTGCTGGGTCACCACTACCAGCGCGACGAGGTGATCCAGTTCGCCGACGTGACCGGCGACTCGTTCAAGCTGGCCCGGGAGGCCGCCGCCCGGCCGAACGCGGAGTACGTCGTCTTCTGCGGCGTGCACTTCATGGCCGAGAGCGCCGACATCCTCACCACGGACCAGCAGCGGGTTGTCCTGCCCGACCTGGCCGCCGGTTGTTCGATGGCGGACATGGCGGCGCTTGGGCAGGTCGAGGCCGCCTGGGAGACCATGGCCGACCTCGACCTCACCGCAGGCACCGTCCCGGTCACCTATATGAACTCCTCAGCGGACATCAAGGGTTTCGTCGGGCGTAACGGCGGTGTCGTCTGCACCTCGTCGAACGCCAAGCGGGCGCTGGAGTGGGCGTACCAGCAGGGCCAGCGGGTACTCTTCCTCCCCGACCAGCACCTGGGCCGGAACACCGCCGTGCTGGAGCTGGGCTTCTCGCTGGACGACTGCGTGCTGTACGACCCACACAAGCCAAACGGCGGGCTCACCGCTGGGCAGCTACGTGACGCTCGGATGATTCTCTGGCGGGGGCACTGCTCGGTCCACGGCCGGTTCACCCTCGACAGCGTCAACGACGTACGCGAGCGGGTGCCGGGCGTCAACGTGCTGGTGCACCCGGAGTGCCGGCACGAGGTGGTCCGCGCCGCTGACTTCGTCGGATCCACGGAGTACATCATCAAGAGGATCGAGGCGGCGCCGGCCGGCTCGGCGTGGGCGGTCGGCACGGAGCTGAACCTGGTCCGCCGGCTGGCGCTGGCCAATCCGGACAAACAGATCATGTTCCTGGACCGGGCGGTCTGCTACTGCTCGACGATGAACCGCATCGACCTACCCCATCTGGTGTGGGCGCTGGAGGAGTTGGTCGCCGGCCGGGTAGTGAACCAGATCACGGTGGACGCGGAGACCGCACACCAGGCGCGGGTGGCGCTGGACCAGATGCTCGCCCTGCCAGGAACGGAGAACCGGCCACCAAGCGGAGTGTGATAACTGTCCGTATCGACTCTGGCGCAAAAAGTGCTAGAACGCCGATAGCTACCGCCAAGGGCGATCTGACCGAGTCCGCCTTCGTCACGGAGGGCTATGCTGCCCTGGGCGACGACTCGTGGGTGTCCCGGTCCCCGACCCCTGTCATCGCAGACCGCAGGACATCCAACCCCACCGATACCCGGCACCACTCGACGCGCTGGAGGTTGCGTTGACCGACGACGTCCTGGTCGTACACGGAGGCACTCCGCTGGAAGGGCGAATTCGCGTACGCGGCGCGAAGAACCTCGTCTCCAAGGCGATGGTCGCCGCGCTGCTTGGGGACAGCCCAAGCCGGCTCTACGACCTACCGAAGATCCGTGACGTCGAGGTCGTCCGTGGCCTGCTCGGCGTACACGGCGTCAAGGTCACTGATGGCGACGAGGACGGCGCACTGGTCCTCGACCCCGCCAACGTGGAGAGCGCCAGCACCGACCAGATCAACGTGCACGCCGGTTCCAGCCGGATCCCGATCCTGTTCTGCGGGCCGCTGCTGCACCGGCTTGGCCACGCCTTCATCCCTGACCTCGGCGGTTGCCACATCGGCCCGCGCCCGATCGACTTCCACCTCCAGGCGCTGCGCGAGTTCGGGGCGACCGTCGAAAAGCAGCCGGAGGGCTTACACCTGTCGGCGCCGGACGGCCTGCACGGCACGAAATTCGCGCTCCCCTACCCGAGCGTCGGCGCCACCGAGCAGGTGCTGCTGACCGCGGTGATGGCCGAGGGCGTCACCGAGCTGCGTAACGCCGCGGTCGAGCCGGAGATCGTCGACCTGATCTGCGTCCTCCAGAAGATGGGTGCGATCATCAAGGTGCACACCGACCGGGTGATCGAGATCCAGGGTGTGCCGAAGCTCCACGGCTACTCGCACCGCCCGATCCCGGACCGGATCGAGGCGGCCAGCTGGGCCGCCGCCGCGCTGGCCACCCGCGGCCACGTCGAGGTGCTGGGCGCGGAGCAGGCCGACATGATGACGTTCCTGAACATCTTCCGCTCGGTTGGCGGCGAGTACGAGGTCACCGACGCCCGCCCACCCCGGCTGAACGACCCGGGCCAGGAGGGCGGTATCCGATTCTGGCACCCGGGCGGGGAGCTGAAGTCGGTCGCACTGGAGACCGACGTACACCCGGGTTTCATGACCGACTGGCAGCAGCCGCTGGTCGTGGCGCTGACCCAGGCCCGTGGCCTCTCGATCGTGCACGAAACGGTCTACGAGCAGCGACTCGGCTACACCTCGGCGCTGAACTCGATGGGTGCGAACATCCAGGTCTACCGGGACTGCCTGGGCGGCACGCCGTGTCGCTTCGGCCGGCGCAACTTCAAGCACTCGGCAGTCATCGCCGGGCCGAGTAAGTTGCACGCCGCCGATCTGGTCATCCCCGACCTGCGGGCCGGGTTCAGCCACCTGATCGCGGCGCTCGCCGCCGAGGGCACCTCCCGGGTGTACGGCGTCGACCTCATCAACCGTGGTTACGAGGACTTCGAGGCGAAGCTCTCCGACCTGGGCGCACACATCGAGCGCCCGTGACCCGTACCACCCCGGGCGGCACCGCCCGCTCCTGACGCCCGTGCCCGGCGCACCGCGATGTGCACCGGGCGCGGGCGTTTGGCTACGCTTGTTACGTGCCCCTGTTTCGTCGCAAAGCCACTGACCTGCTCGACGACTCCACCACGCCGGTGACGCCCGAGGAGGAGCCCGCCGCCGCCCAGCCTCGGGGCTACACGCCGGCGAAGGGGCGCGAGACGCCCAAGCGGCCCAGCGTCGGGCGGCGCCCCACCACGGTGGTCAAGTCGTTGAGTAAGGAAGAGCGACGCCGGCTGCGCGCCGAGTCGGCCTCGGAGTTCCGCCGCGAGGGCGGCCCCCGCGACCGGGGGCCGGAGCGGCTACTGGCCCGCAACGTGGTCGACTCCCGACGCACGGTGGGCACCTGGTTCTTCGGTGGCGCACTGATCGTGCTACTCGGCGCGAACCAGGCGATGCCGCCGGAGGTCCGGCTCGGCTCCAACATCCTCTGGGTGGTGCTGGCGTTCGCCCTGATCGTCGACTCGGTCCTGATCTCACGGAAGATCAAGAAGCTGGTCCGGGAGCGTTTCCCGAACACCGGGCAACGGCTGGGCTCGCTCTACCTCTACGCGATCATGCGGTCGATCACCTTCCGCCGGATGCGGGCCCCCGTACCCCGTGTCGCCATCGGCGACCAGGTCTGACGATCCCCGCCGGCGAGCACCCGCGCGCCCCTTTCCGACACCTCGCCCCCTCCCGACATCTCGGCCCTTCCGACACGCCGAGGCCCGATGCTCGTACGGCATCCGGCGGGACACTGACGCCACCGGAATCGAAACTTTAGTCCGGATATAGCCCAAATTTCCGGAACATGGGATAACGTTTGGGTCCCGCGCGGGCGTCGCAGTGGCGGCGACCCAGCCCGCGCCGCTACCCTCCTTCCGCAGCTATGCCTTGCGGGACGGAAGATGCTACCGCCGGCGGGTGCCCAGCGCGACAAGGTGCAACGAGGTGACAATCGCCGTGAGCGAGCGGACGCGAGCCGGTCATCGGGGCGCGCCCGGAAGCAAACCGACGCCCCCGACAAATCCTGCCCAATCCCCACCCGCAGGCCAGGGCAGCCCCCTTGTCCACACCGACGGGGCGCACGGATGAGTCGCGGCGGTTACGACGACCCGTGGCACCGCACCACCGAGCCGTCCTGGATGGTCGAGCCGACGAACGAGTGGCATCCACAGTTCCCCGGTCAGCGCTTCCCCGGTGACATCGGCGTTGAGCACACCCAACCGCCCGCCCCGCGCGGGCGAGCTGCCGTCGTCGGCCGGGCCGCGGTGCCCCCGCTGGCGCCGACCCGCCCCGACGGGACCTACACCGGCCGTTCCTGGGATGAACCGGACGACCACCGCGCCCACCAGGACGAGGAGCCGCGCCGCCGATGGCCGGGGGAGACACCCCGGGTAGCAGACCGAGGCCGAGGAACAGCGCCGGGCGGTTTCCGAGACGGCGACCCCGGCCGGGAACGGGACAGCCAGCGCACCGACTCCGGGCGCAGTCACCACGCCCACCCGGACCGGCACGACGGCCGGGTTCCGTGGCACGAGCCCGCGGGATGGAGCCAGCCGGTCTCCCCCGCCCAGCGCCCGGAACCGGGCTGGATACCCGAACCGGACGAGGAGCGACCCCAGGGACACGACCACTACCCCCTTGGTCGGGAGGCCGGGGGGCCACCACCCCGGACCCGCTACCCGTGGGGGCGGTCAACCGACACCGATCATGGCCGGCTCGGCGCACCACCGGAGAACGACGGTGGGCGCCCGCGGCCGGACGGGCCCCAGCCGCGCCGGGATGGACGGGTTGACCCATACCCACGATGGCATTCCGCCGGCCCTGGTAACCCGGCCCGCCCCGGTCCCTTGGTCGGCCCTGGTAGCCCGGCCGGCCCCGGTCCCTCGGCCGAGCACGGCACCGTCCACCCGCACCGGGACGGGGCACCCGGACCGGTCCGCCATCCCGACCGGGACCGCGGCCAGCAGCAGCCGCACCCCAACCGCCGGCCCGGGACCGGACGCCCTTGGCAGCCAGCCCAGCCGGGCCCGCACCAGGAGAACCCCCAACGCGGCACACCACCCGGACCACACCTCCCGCCACCCCACCGACCGCCTCAGGACGGTCCCCCGACAAGCACGTCGGCACCCCCGCACGGCCGACCGGTATCCGGCGCGCCCAGCCAACCGGTATCCGGCGCCGCCGGGACGGCCCCGCCGCCCCATTCGGACCCGGACCGCCCGGTCACCGGCAAAGCGCCCGGACCGACGCCGCCGCCTCCCAAGGCGGCCGGACCGACACCAGCCATCAAGACACCGCGGCCGCAGCGGTACGTTCCGCCACCGCCCACCACCGACCCCGTCCGGCCCGCACCAGGCCCAAATGGGCCAAGCGGCTGGTTCGGACCGGCCGCCCCCGCCGAGCCGCGCACCCCCGCCACCGGCCCCTCCAGCCCCGACGCACCGCCGTCGACGGCCGCATCCCACCAGCCCGACGACGCACCAGCCGCCACGTCACCGCTCTCGGCGACAGCGGCCAGCGCCACGACCGAGTACGCGGAACCCGCCAGCGTCGTCGAGGAGAAGACGGAATCCGCCAACCCCGCACCGGAGGAGACCGAGCCAGCCGATGCCGTACCGGCCGGCGCCGCTGATGTTCTCGGCAGCAGCGACGAAGCCCCGAACGAGGATCCAGCCCCGTCCGCAAGCGCTGCCCTGACGGAAGGCCCAGACCCGGCGCAAGCCGACGCCGACCTGGAGCGGGCACCAGCGGAAGGGCTCGTTCCCACCGCCGAGCCCGCCTCGTCGGATTCGGAGACCGCGTTGCCACCGGTCGCGACGGACCGGGGGCCGGCACCAGAGCCGGAACCGGAGGCGGAGGCGGAGGCGGAGGCGGAACCGGAGGCGGAGGCGGAACCGGAGGCGGAACCAGAACCGGAACCAGAACCAGAACCAGAACCAGAACCGGAGGCGGAGGCGGAACCGGAGGCGGAGGCGGAGGCGGAGGCGGAACCGGTAGCGACCTCAGCGCCGGTAGACCTGACCGCGGCGACCGCGGCGACGGTCGCGCCGGAACCGGCCCAGGTGTTCCCCGCGCCCCCCACGCCGCGGCCGGAGGCCGACTCAACGGAGGCCGACTCAACGGAGGCCGACTCAACGGAGGCCGACTCAACGGAGGCAGCGGAACCGACGGAAGTTCCCGCGCCGGAGGCAGCGACCGCTCCCCCGCCGGAGACGGCAGCCGCTCCCGCGACGGTTCCGCCCACCCCGGACCGGAGTGACCCGCCGGAGGTCGCGGACGTCAACGACACCGCCCCACCGGGCGACCCCGAACGGGTGCTGGCCAACCTTCCCTGGCGACTGGACCCGGCCACGCTCCGCGAGGTCATCCCCGACCCCCAGCAGTTCCGGAATATCCGACACCGGTTGACCGAGAAGCTCGGCACGGCCCTGGACAACCGATCCCGGGCCCGGCTACTCAGTCTGCGGGCCGTGGCGTCCCGGGCGGCTGGTGACCTGGACGAGGCGCTGGCGGACGGCCGGCTGGCCGTGACCTACGCGGAGGCCACCGGCGAGTTGCGACGGTCCGCTCTCGCGCAGGCCCGGCTGGCCCAGGTACTGCGATGGCGGGGCGAGTACGACGAAGCCGACCGCCTCTTCGCCCAGGCGAACTCGCCGGAGCTGCCTGACCGGCTGCGGGTGGCGCTGCACGAACATGCGGGACGGTGTTGCGTTGACCAAGGTCGACTGATCGAGGCATGCCTGCATTTCGAGCGGGCTCTGGACCTACGCGGCACCGCCGATCCGGAACTGCTGGACCGGGTACGGGTGAGTCTGGACGCGGTCGCCGATCTGGCCGCCAAGACCGGCTTCGGGCCGTACCCCCGCAGCAGGGCGGAGTTGCTGGAGCCGGACCAGCCGCCGGTGCCGGCGCGTGACGGCGATCTCTGGGGGTACGCCGACCCGGATGGTGACCTGGCCATCGCGGCGGAGTACGCGGAGGCGCAGCCGTTCCGGGAGGGCCTGGCCTGGGTTCGCCACCCGGATGACCAACGGTGGTCGCTGCTCGATCGAGCTGGCAGCACCGTGTTGCCAGCGTCCTGGCTGGTGGTCCGCCCGTTCGCCGACGGACTGGCCTGGGTGTCCCAGGGCGAACCCGGTGACTGGCGTGCGATTGACCCGCAGGGCGAGGTCGTGGTGCCACCGGGGTTCACCGACGTGCGCCCGTTCCGACACGGTATCGCCGTGGTCCGGCGCGAGGGGTGGGGCGCGGTGGACCGTGCCGGCCGGCTGGTGGTACCGACCCGGTACCACGGGTTCGCCACCGTGCTCACTGCCGGCGGGCAGGTGGATGGCTTCACCGAGGAGGGGTTGGCCGTCGTTGACCTGGCCGGGCGGTACGGCGTGGTGGACCGGACGGGCCGGGTGGTCGTGCCGCCGGCGCACCCGGCGTTGGTGGTGCACCCCGTGGCCTACCTGGTAGCCACTCCCGCCGGCCGATGGGGAGCGTTGGATCGGCAGGGCAGACCGCTGATCGAGCCGACGCAGCTCGACCAGGCCGGGGTGCTGGCCGAGATCGAACAGCTGCTCACCGATGCGGTGCCACTACTCTGACCTGGTCGTACCGGAAGGTCGGCCGGCAACAGCTCCGCCGCCGAGACCGAGGCGGACCCGGGTACGGCGGCGGCCGGCCCAGCTGGTGCACCGGGTCCGGCGTGCAGAGCCGGGTCCTTCGTTGGCGGCGCGCCACCGGGTTAGGGTCAGGGAATGGAATTCCGACACCTGGGCCGTTCCGGCCTGATAGTCAGCGAAATTTCGTACGGAAACTGGATCACCCACGGCTCCCAGGTTGAGGAGGAGTCGGCCTTCGCCTGTGTCCGGGCCGCCCTGGACGCCGGTATCACCACCTTCGACACCGCGGACGCGTACGCGGGCACCCGGGCGGAGGAGGTTCTCGGCCGGGCACTGCAGAACGAACGGCGTGCCGGACTCGAGTTGTTCACGAAGGTGTTCTGGCCGACCGGTCCGGGTCGCAACGACCGGGGCCTGTCCCGCAAGCACATCATGGAGTCGATCGACGGTTCGCTGCGCCGGCTGGGCACCGACTACGTCGACCTCTACCAGGCGCACCGGTACGACCACAGCACCCCGATCGAAGAGACGATGGAGGCGTTCGCCGATGTTGTCCGCGCCGGGAAGGCGCTCTACATCGGGGTCTCGGAGTGGACGGCGACGGAGCTGCGCCAGGCCCACAAGCTCGCCCGTGAGCTGCGGATTCCGCTGATCTCCAACCAGCCGCAGTACTCGATGCTCTGGCGGGTCATCGAGGCCGAGGTGGTGCCGGCCAGCGAGGAGTTGGGCGTCGGTCAGATCGTCTGGTCCCCGATGGCGCAGGGCGTGCTGACCGGGAAGTACCAGCCGGGTCACCCCCCACCCGCGGGCTCCCGGGCCACCGACGAGAAGTCTGGCGCGGGCTTCATCGCCAAGTGGCTCAGCGACGACGTGCTGACCCGGGTGCAGCAGCTCAAGCCGCTCGCCGAGCAGGCGGGGCTGAGCATGGCCCAGCTCGCCATCGCCTGGGTGCTACAGAACCCGAACGTCTCCTCGGCGATCATCGGCGCCTCCCGCCCCGAGCAGGTGCACGACAACGTCAAGGCGGCCGGGGTACGGCTCGACGCCGACCTGCTCAAGGCCATCGATAACATCGTCGAGCCGGTCGTCGAGCGGGACCCGGCCCGGACCGAGTCCCCCGCGCAGCGGCCCTGACCCACCCACGGTGGTGGACTGGCCGAAATTGACCGGCCCACCGCCGTGCGGGCTGACCGCCCCGCCGTGCGGAGTGACCGCCCCGCCGTGCGGAGTGACCGCCCCAGCGCCGGCCGGAATGACCGGCGGCACCCGCGGGGCCTCAGCTCTGCCAGAAACGGACCAGATCCAGGCCGAGCCCGTACAGGCCCGGCGGTAGGCCCAACGCGTCGCCGACGGCGAAGACCGTCCCGAAGAACCAGCCGTTGATCCGGGGGTTCCACAGCAGCGCGAAGAGCAGGAGAAAGCCGTACGGCGCGAAGAGGTCGTACACCCGCCGGTACGGCGGGGAGAGCCAGGGCTGGATCATGTTGCCACCGTCCAGACCCGGCACCGGAAGCAGGTTGAGCAGGCTCGCGGTGAGTTGGAGGAAGGCGAGCAGTGCCACCGCCGCCCAGAACTGCACCGGCCCGCCGCCGCCCGCTGCCAGCCGGACGGCGATGACCAGCACCAGCGTGAACACCACGTTGGTGGCCGGGCCGGCGAGGCTGACCAGGGTGTGCCGGAGCCGCCCCGGAATGGCGTGCCGGTCCACCCAGACCGCCCCGCCGGGCAGGCCGATACCACCGAGCAGCACCACCACCACCGGCAGTGCGATCGACAGCAGTGGATGGCTGTACTTCAGCGGGTTGAGGGTGAGGTAGCCCTGGTGCGCGACGCTACGGTCCCCGGCCCGGAACGCCACCAGCGCGTGCGCGTACTCGTGCAGGCAGAGTGAGACCAGCCACCCGGAGACGACGAAAAGGAACACGTTGCCCCGGACGTTGCCGATTCCCTGCCAGGTCAGGACCCCACTGAGCACGAAGAGGGCCACCAGCCCGAGGAAGACCGGGCTGGGGCGGAACGCTGCCCGGGGCACGCCCAGCACCAGCGGCCCACCTCCAGCACGATCTCCGGCCATCACTCCGCCGGGGGCTGCAGACTCATCCGGTACTCCACGCGATCGTCCTCGACAAGCAGGACCGCGATTACGCCGGCCGCCGCGAGTTCCCGCCAGGTCTGGCCGATCCAGGACTCGGCGTCCGCCTGGCTACTGAACGACTCGGCCGGCCCGGATGCCGGTTCGCCGTTCTCACCCTCGTACTGCCAGCTCCACGCCATCTGCGTGTCTCCCCTCGCCGCGGATCTCCCGTCAGCCTAGTCCGCCGCGCCGCCGACGGCTGCACGTCCGGCCCGCCATGATCGTTACGAGGTGAATGTGAGCAGCTCCGGGAGGAGCGGGGCGGGAGGCGGGCGGGAGGCGGGCGGCCTTAAGGTACGGACATGTCCATTGACGGGTGGAACACGGTCCTGGTGCTCGGCGGAATCCGGTCGGGAAAGTCCGAGTTCGCCGAGGCCCTGGTAGCCGATGCGCCGGCGGTCCGGTATGTGGCCACCGCCGGCGACACCAGCGCCGACGACGAGGAGTGGGCGACCCGCCTCGACGCTCACCGCGCTCGCCGGCCGACGACGTGGACCACGGAGGAGACCGCGGGGCAGCCCCGCCGATTGGCGGAGCTGCTGGCCGCCGCGCAGCCCGCCGAGACGCTACTCATCGACGATGTCGGTGGCTGGGTGACGGCTCTCCTCGACCCCGCCCACCAACCCGTCGACGCCACGGCCACCATCGCCGTGCTGGTCGCGGCGATCCGCTCCTGCCCCGCGCGGCTGGTGCTGGTCAGCGCCGAGGTTGGCCTCTCGCTGGTGCCGACGACCCCGCTCGGCCGGGCCTTCACCGACGCGCTCGGCACCGCCAACCGGGCGATCGCCGACGCGGTTGACACGGTCGTGCTGGTGGTCGCCGGCCAGCCCAGCTGGCTCAAGCCGCCCCCACCGACCCGCCCAGCCGCCGTCCCGGCGCAGATCACGCCGGCCGCCGCCGGCAGCAGAGCCGCTACCGGCCCGGTCCTCGCACCGCCGCCGCTACCGGAGGTGCTGACCCCGAGCGCCCCGCCCACACCGGCCGCACTCGCCGCCGGTGCCGGCGCCCCCTGGTTGGCGCCGCCGGCGGCCGCGACCGGCCTGGCCATCGAGCCGGGCCTGGCCATCGAGCCGGGCCTGGAGCTACCCATGCCCGACGAGGACGCCGGCTCGCAGGCCGGGCAGCGGGTGGCCACCCGGGACCTACCCGGCGCCGGCTTCGGCGAGCTCACCCAGCTGGTCGAGTTCGCCGCCGCCACCCAGGGCACTCCGCAGCCCGTCCCCTGGGCCAGCACCCGGGTACTGCTGGTGCATGGTGACCACGCGGGCGGTGCCGCCGCCGGCACCGCCCCTGGCGACTCCGCCCGCCGGGCCCAGGAGGCCCGGGACGGCCAGGGTGCGTGGGCCCGCCTCGCCGCTGAGGCCGGGGCGGAGCTGCAGGTGGTTGACGCCCCCGCCGCGGACCCGATCGAGACCGGCCCGGCGCTCCCCCTCAACCAGGTCGAGGCGGCGTTGCAGCTCGGCTGGCGGCTCGCCGACCAGGCCGCCGACGCGGGCGTACGGCTGCTGGTGCTGGGCGCCTGCGGCGCCGGCACCGACGCCGCCGCGGCAGCGGTGCTCGCCGCCACGGCCGGCGCCGAACCACCCGCCGTACTGGCCCGGGTGCGTACCGGCGCCGGCGAATACGACGACGCCGCGTGGATGGTCCGCTGCGCGGCCATCCGGGATGGGCTGCATCGCAGCCGCCACTCGTCCCGCGAGCCCAGGGAGATCCTCGCCGAGGTGGGCGGCGGCGACATCGCGGTCGCCACCGGCGTGCTGCTCGGCGCTGCCGCGCGGCGGCTGCCGGTGCTTCTGGACGGGCCGGTCGGAGTTGCGGCCGGTCTGGTCAGCCGCGACCTGGCCGGGCCGGCCCGGCACTGGTGCCTGCTCGCCGACCACGGCGGGCACCCCGGTGTCCAGCTCGCCGCCGACGTGCTCGGCCTCACTCCCCTGCTCGACCTGCGGCTGGACCTGGGCGAGGGCGGGAACGCGCTGGTGGCGCTGCCGATGCTGCGGTCGGCGCTGGCCTTGGCCGCGGCGCTGCCGGCGCACCCGTCGCTACGGGTCGAGTCGGACGAAGCCACGCCGGACGAAGCCACGTCAACCGTGGCCGAGTTGACGACGGAGCCGGCGGCCGCCGGGCCAACGACGAGCGAGCCAGACGAGGCCAAGCCGACGGAGGAGTCGGAACCGGCGACGAAGCAACCGGAGCCGGCGACGCCGACGGAGGACGAACCGGACTTCCGCGAGCCAGAACCGGCCGGACCGGGGCCCACCAGCACCGATCCGGAGTCCACCCCGCTGGATTCGTCCGGCCGGCGTGCCGGCTGAACCGCGGCTCGCCGCCGGTGCCCGGCTAGCGCTGACCACGTTCACCACGTTGCCGGTGCAGGCCGGCCGGATCGACCGGGCCGTGGCCGGCACCGCGATGGCCCTGGCCCCGGCCGTCGGCGCGCTACTCGGTGCCCTCCTCACCGGAGTGCTGCTACTCACCGGCGGCTTCGCGCCGCCACTGGTAGCGGCCGGCGTCACGGTCGGTGCCGGCGCGCTGCTCACCCGAGGGCTGCACCTCGACGGGCTCGCCGACACCGTGGACGCGCTCGGCTCGTACCGGCGTGGGCCGGCCGCGCTGGAGATCATGAAGAAGCCGGATGTCGGCCCGTTCGGGGTCACCGCCCTGGTGGTCGTCCTCCTGGTACAGGCGGCGGTGCTGGCGGAGCTGGCCGAACGGTCAACGTCGACCGCGCTGGCGGCGGTGGTGACCGCCACCGCCGCCGGTCGGCTCGGAGTCGCGCTGGCCTGCCGGCGCGGGGTGCCGGCAGCCCGACCGGACGGGCTGGGAGCACTGGTCGCCGGGACCGTCGGGCCCGGCGCCCTCGCCACCGGGACCACCGTGGTGGCGCTGCTGGCGCTCGCCGCCGTGCCGGACCGCCCGTGGCAGGGACCGCTGGTCGTCATCGCCGCCCTCGCCACCGCGGTTTGGCTGCTCCGGCACGGCGTACGCCGTCTCGGTGGGATCACCGGCGACGTGCTCGGTGCCACCGTCGAGGTGGTCACCACCCTGGTCTACCTGGGACTGGTCTTGTCCGGCTGAACTCCGCCCACCCCGGCGGGTAGCGTTACGCACGACAACACCGGCACGGCCATCCGGGAGACCCATGCTCATCACGGACGACTTCCTGCCCGTACCGGTCCCGGAATCGCTGAACGCCACCTACCTGGTACCGATGGCGGGGCTCCCGAAGGTGGGCACGAAGACCGCGGTACGGCAGCTCACCGGGCGGCTCGCCGAACCGGTGCACGCCCTCGCCCAGCAGATGCTGGACAGCCCGCTGATGAGCGTGGACACCCGGCCGATCCACGAGTTCCCCGAGCTGCCGCCGGACCTGCTCACCGCCTTCGGCGCGACCGAGGCCCAGCTGTCCCGGCTGGCGGCGGCGACCCACCTGGTCGTGGTGCAGGCCGAGTACCAGCCCGGCTGGCCGCCCGCGCACGAGTGGGCGGCGCGGGCGGTGGCGGCGGCGGTCGCCGACACCGCGGGCGGCGACGTGGTGGATGTCTTTGGGCTCCAGTTCCTCGACCCGACGACCGCCTTGCGGTCCCTGCCGGACGAGCAGGGCCGGATCCGGCTGGTCGACTGGGTACTGGTGCCGTACTCGTCCGACGCCGACGGGCTCTGGTTCACCACCAAGGGGCTGCGCCGGTTCGGGCTGCTGGAACTCCAGGCACAGGGCGTGCCGGACCACCTGACCCGGGCCTGGGGCGCGGTGATGACCGGCACGGCGCGGCGACTGCTGCGGGTGTGGACCGACGGCCTGGCCGGCGAGGAGCTGCCGGCGTTCGTGCAGCTACCCGTACTGGCCACGGTCACCGGTGGAGACATCGCGGTGGCGTACGGCAACCCGGAACAGCATGGGGCCACCGCCCCGGTGCTCCTCCGGCTAGAACTCGACCCGGCGACGGACCCGGAGGCGGATTCGTTCCTCACCCTGCGGCCGCCGGCCGGCTACTCCGGGCCGGACGGCCGCTACTACGCCTCGGCCTGTGGAACCCTCTTCACCGGCATCGCCCCGGACGTGCGCTACACCCGCTCCGGCGACGCGATGAGCCGGGCGGTCGCCACCGCCCGCGCCGCGCTGGGCGAGATCCGCGCCCGCTTCCTCGCCGGGGCGCTACCGCCGGAGACACAGCTGGTGGTGAAGTACGGGCTGCCCGGAGCGGACGGCCCGGAGTACGTGTGGGCCGGGGTGACCTCCTGGCCGACGCCGGAGCAGATCGAGGGTGCCAGCGCCAGCGACGCCAACACGGATCCGGCCGTACGGATCGGCTCCGCGGTGGTGGTGGAGGCGACCGACGTGGTCGACTGGGCGGTCCTGGACGGCACCGGGGTCCGTGAGGGCGGCTGGACCCAGGCCGTCCTGGATGCCGGTGAACGCCCCGCCCCGCCGGTCTGACCCGGCCCCACCCCACCCGATCGGCAGGGGTGGCGCGGGCGCTGACCGGGAGCGAGCTACCGAACCGAGGGGTTGACGAACGGCGGGCGGACCAGGTTCACCGCTGCCCGGCGTCCCCGGATGTCGACCTCGAGCTCGACCCCGTCGGCCAGGGCCGGCTCGGTGTCGATCAGGGCCAGGGCGATGCCCTGCTTCCGGGTCGGGCTGAAGGTGCCGCTGGTGACCGTGCCGACCGGCGTCGCACCGTGGTAGACGACCATGCCGGGGCGCGGGATGCCCCGATCGACCGCCACCAGGCCGCGCAGCCGGCGCCGGGGGCCGGCGGCCTTCTCCGCGAGCAGGGCCGCCCGTCCCCAGAAGGCGGGCTTGTCCCAGCCGACCGCCCAGCCCGAACGGCCCTGCACCGGGGTGATCTCCAGCGACAGGTCCTGCCCGTGCAACGGGTAGCCCATCTCGGTCCGCAGGGTGTCCCGGGCGGCCAGGCCACACGCCTGCAGCTGCTCGTCGGCGGCGAAGAGCGCGTCCCAGACTCCGCCAGCCTCCGCGGCGGGCAGGATCAACTCGTAGCCCAGTTCGCCGGTGTAGCCGGTGCGGCACACGGTCAGGTTGGCCCCGGCCAGCGTGCCCTCCGCGAAGCTCATGTAGCCGTGCTCCGTGGGCAGGCCCAGCGCGCCGAGCAGGTCGGCCGAGCGCGGGCCCTGCACCGCGAGGATCGCGTACGCCTCGTGCTCGTCAGTGATCGTGACCGTCGGTGGCGCGGCGGCCCGCAGCCGGCGCACCACCTCCGCGGTGTTCGCGGCGTTGGGGATCAGGAAGACGTGGTCGTCGGCGTACCGGTAGGCGATGATGTCGTCCACCACACCGCCGGTGGCATCGTCGCAGCAGAGGGTGTACTGCGCCTGGCCCGGCCCGATCCGGGCCAGGTCGTTGCTGAGGCAGGCGTTGACGAACTCCGCCGCCCCCGCGCCGGTGACCCGCACCTTGCCCAGGTGGGACACGTCGAAGACGCCCACCGCGTCGCGGACCGCCGAGTGCTCCCGGCGCACCCCGCCCCCCGCGTACTCGAGCGGCATCTCCCACCCGCCGAAGAGGGCAAACTTGGCGCCGGCAGCGACATGCCGGTCGTGCAGCGGGGAGCGGCGCAGCCGGGTTTCGGCGGAGCCGGAGGTCACGTCGGTCATGGGTGGCAACTTACCGGCACCTCCCCGGCTGGTTAGCATCGGCGGGACCCGCCAGCACCACTGGCGGGACAGCCCTGGTCAACGGCGGGTACGGTCCGCCGGAGACCTTCATCGCTGGTACGCGACGACGCGACCAGCCCGGCCCGCCCGGAGTAGCTTCAGTGACATCGCCCACCATTTCCCTCAGCCTCGTCGACACCGACCCCGCCGAGCTCGCCGTTGACGCGATCGTCGTCGGCGTGCACAGCCAGCCCGGAGAGCGGGCCGGCGACCTCGTCGGCACCCTGCTGCTGGCCAGCGGCGCGGAGAGCATCGCCGCGGCCTTCGATGGAAAACTGACCGAGACGCTGGCGTTGCTCGGCGCAACCGGAGGCCCGGGCGAGGTGATCAAGCTCGCCACGCTCGGCACGGTTACCGCTCCGGTGATCGCCGCGGTGGGTCTCGGGCCGGAGCCGACCGGCGCCGCCCCCACCCCGGAGACCCTGCGCCGGGCGGCCGGTGCCGCGGTGCGGGCGCTGGCCGGCTCGGCCCGAGTCGCGCTGGCCCTGCCGCTGCCGGACGACGCCGACGCGCCGGCAGCGCTGCGTGCGGTCGCCGAGGGCGGCCTGCTGGGCGGCTACCGGTTCGCCGGTTACAAGACCCGCCCACAGCCGGCCCGGCGGGAGCCGGTCGCGGAGGTGCTGGTCGCGGTCCCGGACGCGGGTGACGCCACCGCCACGGCCGAGGTGGCCCGGGCGCAGGCGGTGGCCAACGCGGTCCGGTCCTCCCGGGACTGGGTCAACGCCGCCCCCAACGAGCTGCGCCCGCCGGCCTTCGCCGACTCGGTGGCGACCGCCGCCCGCGCGGCTGGCATGGAGGTGGAGGTGCTCGACGAGGTCGCCCTGCGCGAGGGCGGCTACGGGGGCATCACCGCCGTCGGGCAGGGGTCGCAGGCCCCGCCGCGACTGGTGCGGATCAGCTACACCCCGGCCGGTGGCGGCAACGGCAAGCGGGTCGCCCTGGTCGGCAAGGGCATCACCTTCGACAGCGGCGGCGTCTCGATCAAGCCGTCGCAGGGTATGTGGGAGATGAAGGCCGACATGGCCGGCGCCGGGGCCGTCGCCGCCGCGATGCTGGCGGTCGCGGAGCTCGCGCCCGCCGTGTCGGTGACCGCGTACGTGCCGATGGCGGAGAACATGCCCTCCGGTACGGCGTACCGGCCGGGCGACGTCATCACGATGTTCGACGGCAAGCGCGTCGAGGTGCTGAACACCGACGCCGAGGGGCGGATGATCCTCGCCGACGCGATCGCCCGGGCCTGCGCGGACGGCTGCGACTACCTGCTGGAGACCTCCACGCTCACCGGCGGCCAGGTGGTCGCGCTGGGCAAGAAGGTCGCCGGGGTGATGGGCACGCCGGAGCTGTGCGAGCGGGTGCGTACCGCCGGCGAGGCGGTCGGCGAGCCGACCTGGCCGATGCCGCTGCCGGAGGACGTGCGCAAGGGTATGGACTCCGAGGTCGCCGACATCTCCCAGGTCAACGCGGGGATGGACCGGGCGGGTCACATGCTCCAGGGCGGTGTGTTCCTGCGTGAGTTCGTCACCGACGAGGTCGCCTGGGCGCACATCGACATCGCCGGCCCCGGCTACCACTCGGGGGAGCCGACGGGCTACTGGACCAAGGGCGGCACCGGGGTGCCCGTCCGCACCCTGCTGCACCTGATCGAGGACATCGCCAGCCAGGGCTGACCGGTCAGCAGGGGCCCTCGTACCCGCCGGGCGGGTACGAGGGCCCCTGCCGCACCACCCGCCGGGCCGGTGCGGGTTTCAGAACAACTCGGGGCGGCGCTTGCGGCGTTCGTTGTAGTCCCGCATCCGCTGCGGGTAGCCCATCAGGCTCACGTCGTAGACCGGGATGCCCAGCCGGTGGGCGAAGCGCCGCGCGCCGTCCGGGCCGTCGATCCGGCGGCGGGTCCACTCGCCGTCGTCGGCGATCAGCATGACCGTGGTCTCGGTCATGGTCGTCCGGGGCTCGATGTACGCCTCGACGCCCCGCCGGGTCCGCACGAAGTTCTCCAGGTGGCCCAGATCGCCCCGGTCAACCCCGCGATCCTGACTGACCGGACGTGCCTTCTTCCGTCGGAACAGTCCCACCGGCTGTCTCCCCACACCCGCACCATCGAAGCTGATGCCAAGGGTACGTGTCTCGGACGTGTCGTTGGGCACCTCGTTACCCGTGCCGGGCGTGGTGGTGACAAGATGACCGAGGTGG
This sequence comes from Salinispora goodfellowii, assembly GCF_059570675.1. Taxonomy (NCBI): domain Bacteria; kingdom Bacillati; phylum Actinomycetota; class Actinomycetes; order Micromonosporales; family Micromonosporaceae; genus Salinispora; species Salinispora goodfellowii. Next base: position 221,307 of record NZ_JCANTD010000004.1, read on the forward strand.
GGTGTGTCCGCATTACCCCACCGTGACCCCCCGATGCAGCCAGGCGACCTGGGAGTTGGACGTGAGCGAGCCGAACGAGACCTTCGACATCGTCATCCTCGGAGGTGGCAGCGGTGGCTACGCGGCGGCGCTGCGCGCCGCCGAGCTGGGCCTCTCCGTTGCGTTGGTCGAGAAGGGCAAGCTCGGCGGCACCTGCCTGCACAACGGCTGCATCCCGACCAAGGCGTTGCTGCACGCCGCCGAGATCGCCGACCAGACCCGCGAGTCGGAGCAGTTCGGCGTCAAGGCCGAGTTGGTCGGCATCGACATGGCGGCGGTCAACTCGTACAAGGACGGGGTGGTCGCGCGGCTGTACAAGGGCCTGCAGGGCATGCTGCGCGGCGCGAAGAACATCACCATCGTGGCCGGCGCTGGCCGGCTGGTCGCGCCGAACACCGTCGAGGTCGACGGGAAGCGGTACACCGGCCGTAACATCATTCTGGCCTCCGGCTCGTACGCGAAGAGCCTGCCCGGCCTGGAGGTCGACGGCGAGCGGATCATCACGAGCGACCACGCGCTGGTGATGGACCGGGTCCCCGCGTCGGTGATCGTGCTCGGTGGCGGCGTCATCGGGGTGGAGTTCGCCAGCGTGTGGAAGTCCTTCGGAGTGGACGTCACGATCATTGAGGCGCTGCCCCGGCTGGTCGCCGCCGAGGACGCGGAGTCGTCGAAGGCGCTGGAGCGGGCCTTCCGGAAGCGGAAGATCAACTTCAAGGTCGGCAAGCCGTTCGAGAAGGTCGAGAAGACCGACACCGGCGTTCGCGTGACCATCGCGGGCGGCGAGACCGTTGAGGCCGAGCTGCTGCTGGTCGCCGTCGGTCGGGGACCGAACACCGCCGGCCTCGGCTACGAGGAGCAGGGCGTCCGGATGGACCGGGGCTACGTGCTCACCGACGAGCGGCAGCGCACGAGCGTGCCGAACGTCTACGCGGTCGGCGACATCGTGCCCGGCCTCCAGCTGGCACACCGCGGCTTCCAGCAGGGCATCTTCGTCGCCGAGGAGATCGCCGGCGAGAATCCGGCCGTCATCGACGAGGCCGGCATTCCTCGGGTCACCTACTCTGACCCCGAGCTGGCGTCGGTCGGCCTGACCGAGGCGAAGGCCAGGGAGCAGTACGGCACCGACAAGATCAAGACCTACAACTACAACCTGGGCGGCAACGGCAAGAGCCAGATCCTCAAGACGTCCGGCTTCGTCAAGCTGGTCCGGGTCGAGGACGGCCCGGTCGTTGGCTTGCACATGGTGGGTGCCCGGGTCGGTGAGCTGATCGGTGAGGCCCAGCTCATCTATAACTGGGAGGCGTACCCCGCCGAGGTGGCGCAGCTCGTGCACGCCCACCCGACCCAGAACGAGGCGCTGGGTGAGGCACACCTGGCCCTCGCCGGCAAGCCGCTGCACGCGCACGCCTGACACGACAACCACGGCGTCCGGCGACGGGCGACGATCCCATCAGGGGAATGAAGGAGTCTGGAGAAAATGCCGGTATCGGTCACCATGCCCCGGCTCGGTGAGAGCGTCACCGAGGGCACCGTCACGCGCTGGCTCAAGCAGGAGGGCGACACCGTCGAGGTTGACGAGCCGCTGCTCGAGGTGTCGACCGACAAGGTGGACACCGAGATCCCGTCCCCCGCGGCCGGTGTACTGACCCGCATCGTGGTCGGTGAGGACGAGACCGCCGAGGTCGGCAGCGAGCTGGCGACGATCGGCGACGAGGCGGCGGGCGGCAGCGGGGCGGCGGGCGGTGGCGAGGCCGAGCCACGGCAGTCGGCTCCCGAGCCGACCGCCGCCGCCGAGGGCACCGGCCCGGAGCCGGAGCAGGAGCAGCCGGCTCCCGCGCCCTCCGGCGGGGGCAGTTCGTCGGGGGGCGGCAGCCCGGTGACGATGCCGGCCCTCGGCGAGAGTGTCACCGAGGGCACGGTCACCCGCTGGCTCAAGCAGGTCGGCGACACCGTCGAGGTTGACGAGCCGCTGCTCGAGGTGTCGACCGACAAGGTGGACACCGAGATCCCCGCGCCGGTCGCCGGGACCGTCCTGGAGATCACCGTGGCGGAGGACGAGACCGCCGATGTCGGCGCGACGCTGGCGATCGTCGGCACGGCCGGTGCGGCAACGAAGCCCGAGCCCAAGCCGGAGCCGGCGCCCAAGCCCGAGGCGAAGCCGGAACCCAAGCCCGAGCCGAAGCCCGACCCGAAGGTCACCGAGCCGACCCCGGGCGCCTCCTACAACGAGCCGGCGGCCGAAGCCGAGAGCGCCCCCGATCCGGCGAAGGCGGAGCGGGCCTCCGCCCCGTCCGCGCCCGCCCCCCGGCCGGCGACGACCGGTGGCACGGAGAGCGCCGGCTACGTCACCCCGCTGGTCCGCAAGCTCGCCGGCGAGCACGGGGTTGACCTCGCCACGGTCAACGGCACCGGCGTGGGTGGCCGGATCCGCAAGCAGGACGTGCTCGACGCGGCCGAGCAGGCCCGCGCCGCCAAGGCGGCTCCGGCCCCGGCGGCGCAGCCGGCCGCCCCCGCGGCGAAGCCGGCGGCCCGGCCCGCGCCCAGCAGCAAGCGGGGCAGCACCGAGAAGCTGCCGCGGATCCGTACGACCATCGCGAAGCGGATGCACGAGTCGCTGCACGAGATGGCGCAGCTCACCACCGTGGTCGAGGTCGACGTCACCCGGATCGCCAAACTGCGGGCACGGGCGAAGGACGCCTTCCAGCAGCGGCACGGCGTGAAGCTCTCCTTCCTGCCGTTCTTCGCCCTGGCGGCCGTCGAGGCGTTGCAGGCGTTCCCGATCGTCAATGCCCAGATGGACCTGGGGGCCGGGACGATCACCTACCCGGAGGCGGAGCACCTCGGCGTCGCCGTGGACACCGAGCGGGGCCTGATGGTGCCGGTCATCCACAACGCCGGCGACCTCAACCTGGGCGGTATCGCCAAGCGGGTCGCCGACCTGGCCGAGCGCACCCGGACCAACAAGATCAGCCCGGATGAGCTCGCTGGCGCGACGTTCACGCTGACCAACACCGGCAGCCGGGGTGCCCTCTTCGACACCCCGATCGTGCCGTCGCCGCAGTCGGCGATGCTCGGCACGGGTGCCGTGGTCAAGCGCCCGGTCGTGGTCAACGACCCGGACCTGGGCGAGGTCGTGGCCGTCCGGTCGATGATCTACCTGGCCCTGTCGTACGACCACCGACTGATCGACGGCGCCGACGCGGCCCGTTTCCTTGGCGCGATCAAGGAGCGGCTGGAGGCCGGCAACTTCGAGGCCGAACTGGGCCGGTAACACCCGACCCGACGACGGTGGGCTGCCCGGATCACCGGGCAGCCCACCGTCGTCTCACGGGTCCGGCTGCTCGGCGACGCACGGAAATGGTCGGCGAAGCGTGGACAGGTCACGAGCGGCGCTAGCCGCTGCTGTCACCCTCCGGCGGTTCTGCGACGAACACGCCGACTCCCTGCACGCCTTCTACCAAGCCTTCGGTACGCAACGCGAAGATGGCCTGACGCACGACGATGGCGGAGACGCCATGCTCCTCGCAGAGCTGCCGTGTTGATGGGAGTTTGTCTCCCGGAGCGAGCTCACCGGACGCAACCTGCTCACGGATGTGGTCAACGAGCTTCGCCCACTTGGGTTTGGCGGGCATCTTAATCTCCCTGGTCTGCACCGCCATTTGATCACGCATCTACTTGTGATTGCAACCAATGCCCACCGATGCCTTGCTTTATATAAGCGCTTATGTGATGCTGGGTCTCGGCCGGCTCCCTGGTCTGCAACCGGGCTGGTCACTCCGTGAAACGCGCCCGACCGGCCGCCCATCCCCCCGGAGGTCGGTCGGGTGCCACGCCCTGCCCGAGCCTCCGACGCAGAGCAGGACCTCAGACCCCCGGGGGACAGTTCCGGGCGTCAACCGTCCCGGTCCGGACCCTCCGCGCGCCGGTCCTCCGGTGCCGCGACCCGAGAGGAGACGCCCATGCCACGAGCCATACCCCGACCGACCGGCGCGGAGCGCGACTCGCCAAGGCGAAACACGCCGCGCGTACTCCCCCGGCGGCGGCGACCCGACCCGCCGGTGCCACTCGCGCCCCGACACCGGCGGACCTGACGGGGGCTACGGCGCTGGTGCTCGTGCGGCCTACGCTGGACCGCCTGCCCGGACCGGCACGCACCCATCCCGACCGAGCCACCGACCCCGAGGCCGCGAAACACCCGTTGGCACGACGAGCCGACCCAGGCCAACCCACAGGTGGGGCGGGCCGGGCGGTTGACCCTCGCGCAGGCCTGGCGGGCGAACGGTGGGCACTGGTGACGAAACGTCCGCACACGCCACTGCGGCCGCTCTGGCTGTGCCGACGCTGCGGCGCACCGTGGCCGTGCGGCTCCGCACGTTTGACGCTGCTGCGGGAGTACGCCCACGATCAGGTTGCGTTGATCATCTACCTCGGCGGGCTACTGTACGAGGCGACCGAACAACTGCACGCGCTCAACCCGCGGGAGATGCCGGACGCGGGTCAGCTCTTCGACCGGTTCCTCGGCTGGCACCGAAGCCGGATGTCCGGCCCCTACCCACCGGCGAACCTGACGAACGGCGATGGGTGCCGCGCCGAACACGTCGCCAACGAGGTCCGGAGCGAGTAGTCGCTTCGATACGCTACGCCTGTGTGGTCGCGACACGTCCGTGCCCTGGAGTGGCTTCGGCAACGGGATCCGGACTACTGCGTCATCCGCCATGCGACCCGGGTGGCCCTCGTCGCCTGTCTCCTCTTCTACGGCTTCCGGTACGGCCTGAACAGCACGATCATGGCCACGTACGCGCTGTTCGGCACCATCGCCGCCGGCGTCTTCGCCCAGTTGCCGGGTGGGCCGGCGCAACGGGCCCGGACGCTGCTCGCCGCCCTGCCGGTCATCTGGGTCCTGATCGCCGTCGGGACCGTACTGGCGGCGAGCACCTGGGCCGCCACGATCGGCATGCTCGTGATCGGGTTCGCGGTGGCGTTCGCCGGTGTCGGCGGACCTCGCCTGATCGGCCTCGTCGGCGCGTTTCAGATCTCCTACATCCTGGCCAGCTTTCCCCCGTACCAGCCCGACACCCTGCCGGAACGGCTGGCCGGGGTGACGCTCGCCGTCGTTCTGTTTGCGGCAGCCGAGGTGTGGCTCTGGCCCGGGCCGGCGCCGGCAACCAGCGCGCAGCGCCTGGGCGGGGCCGCGCGGAGTATCGCCTCGTTCGTCGCCGCACTCGCGGACCTGCTGGCCGGGCAGCCGGACGCGGGTGAAGTGGCCCGACGACGCCGGACCACGGCGGCCGACGCGGTCACACAGACCCAGATGTGGCGGCAGCCACTGTCCGAGCGGGCAGCGTCGGCGAGCCGGCGAGACCACGCGCTGCGGGACGCGGCTACCGACCTACACCAGACGTTCCGGCACGCCGACTGGCTCCTGCAGGCCCGCTCGACGACCACCGACGTGGGCGCGGCAAGGTCCCTACGGGACTGCGCGGCGTCCCTGCGCCACTCCGGCGACGCGCTGTTGGGAACGGAGCGGGCGTCCCCCGACCGGGCCGTTTCCAGCGAGCACCAGCAGCCGGACGGCGGGCGGTCGGCCACTACCGATCAGCTCCGCGTGGCCATGATCGTCCGGTCGCTGGCCCGGCACACGGATCTCGTCGCGACTGCCGTCCGGATCGCGGGAGGCCACCCTGACCCCACCGGCCAACCGGGAGGACCGCACAGCTTCTGGTATCTCCGGCGGAGCACCCCGTCGCTGTACTGGCAACGGCTGTGGGTACACCTAACCCCACGTTCCGTGTTCTTCCAGCGGGCCCTGCGACTCGCCGTCGCTCTGGCCGCCGCCCGGTTCGTCGCCGGTGCGCTGGATCTGGAACACGGCTTCTGGGTGCTCCTGGCCACCCTCAGCCTCCTCCGGACCTCCGCGGCGGAGACGTGGGCCACGTTCCGCCGGGCCCTGGCCGGCACCCTCGTCGGCGCCGCCGCCGGGGCCCTGTTGCTGCTGGCCGCTCCCGGGCAGGAGACGTATGCGGTGATCCTGCCCCTGGCGCTCGGGCTGGCCCTGTGGGTGGGTCCGCTACTCGGGCTCGCCTGGGCGCAGGCGCTTCTCACGCTGGTGCTGATCGCCGCCTTCGCTCAACTCACCCCGGCGGACTGGCATCTGGCCGGTGTCCGCCTGCTGGACGTCCTGACCGGCGCGGCGATCGGCGTCGTAACCGGCATACTCATGTGGCCGAAGGGCGGCGGTGGTGAGCTCCGCCGGTACACGTCGGCCTACCTCGACGCGGGTGCCGAGGCGATCGAGGAGACGGTCCTCAGGGTGGTGGGACGAGCCCAGGGCCAGCAGGCGCTTGCGGGGGCGCACCGAGCGCAGATCCTCACCGACGCGTCGTTCTGCCAGTACCACCTGGAGCACACCGATCCGCGCCCCACCGACGTGGACTGGGAGGCGGCCCTGGCCGCGGGGCATCGCATCGTACGCGGTGCGGAGCGACTCGGCACCGGCGACCCGGGCGGGATGCTGGCGCACCGGTGGCCCGGGCCCACCGACCAGCTCGTACGCCGGGCTCAGCGGCTGCGGTCCGACTACGCCGACCTGGCCAGCCGCGTGGCGCGGGGTCGCCTGCACGGTACGGCTTCCGCGGCGCAACCAACGACGGGTGTCGCCGAACAGTTCCACGAAAACACTCAGGGTAACAACCGCCGGGCCGACGTCCTGCACCTGATCGAGGTCGACCACTGGCTGGCCGACCTCGGTCGAAACCTCAACCGAATTCCCGCACCGGCCCAGCCGGACCGGGGGAACGGTCTACCCGAACCACCGGGCAGCTAGCCCGGACGCCCGTAGTGACCGTAGGCACGAATCTTCGCCCGCAGGTGGTCGCGGCCGCGCGACCGTCCCGGTGCCGGCAAACCTCGGCCGAATCGGTCAGGTGACCAACTCCACGCATCTATTGGTCACCCGTATCCGAGAATATGGGCATGCGGATTCTGATGGCCGGCGCGTCCGGCTTCCTCGGCACCCGGCTGGCCGACCGGCTCAGCACGGCCGGGCACCACGTGACCCGGCTGGTCCGCCGGCCGCCGCAGGGCGCCGACGAACGGCAGTGGAACCCGACCGCGGCCCAGCTCGACCCGGCGGTGGTGGCGGAGGCTGACGCCGTGGTCAACCTGGCCGGTGCGGGGGTCGGTGACCGCCGGTGGAACGACGAGTACCGGCGGGTCATCCGCTCCAGCCGGGTGGACACCACCACCACACTGGCGATCACGATCGCCGGGCTGCTGGCCGCCGACCGTCCGAAGGTACTGATCAACTCGTCGGCAGTGGGGTGGTACGGCAATACCGGCGACCGGGCCGTTGACGAGGAGGCGGGGCCCGGCGCGGGCTTCCTGGCCGATGTCTGCCGGGGGTGGGAGGCCGCGACCCGGCCGGCCGAGGACGCCGGGGTACGCGTGGTCCGGCTGCGGACCGGGCTGCCGCTGCACCGCGAGGGCGGGCTACTCAAGCCGCAGTTGCTGCCGTTCCGGCTCGGCATCGCGGGCCGGTTGGGCAGCGGCCGGCAGTGGCTGCCGTGGATCGCGATGGTGGACTGGCTGGACGCTGCCGCCCTCGCCATTGATCGCGCCGACCTCGCCGGCCCGGTCAACGCCGTCGGGCCAGCACCGGTGACCAACGCCGAGTTCACCCGGGAACTGGCCCGGCAACTGCACCGTCCGGCGATCATCCCGATCCCGGCGCTGGCGCTCAAGGTGGCGCTCGGGGGCTTCGCACAGGAGGCGCTGACCAGCGCTCGGGTCCTGCCCGGGGCACTGACCCGAGCGGGGTTCACCTACCGCCATCCGGATCTGGCCAGCGCCCTGCACGCCGCGCTCGCGGCGGAGCCGGACCGATGAACGGCGAGCGGGTGCGGGGCGCGGCGACCGGCTTTCCCGAACTCTTCCGCGCAGGTCTGACCGGCGCGTCCGGCTCCGGTTGGTAACGTCCGCTCCGTGCCGACCTCGCCGTCCGTGTCCACGCCGGCCCCGCCCGGCCGCGTGCGCCGTAGCCGCCGGGCAGATCTGCTCGTGGCGCTCATCGCGCTCGCCCTCGCAGTCTGGGTAACCAGCGGGCTCTGGCGAGACCCAAACGGTCGCACGATCATGGTCAACTCCAGCGACCAGGCGTTGTTCGAATGGTTACTGGCCTTCGGCGGGCACTCCCTCACCCACGGGCAGAACCCGCTCTTCACCTACCTGATCAACGTGCCGGACGGGGTCAACCTCGCGGTCAACACGTCGATCACCGTGTACGCGGCGCTCTTCGCGCCCCTGACGTATCTGATCGGGCCGCCGGCCACCTTCCTGGTGATCCTCACGCTCAACCTCGCCGCCACCGCGTTCGCCTGGTACTGGCTCCTCAACCGCCACTTCGCCCGCGGCCCGCTCGCCGCCGGGCTGGGTGGCCTCTTCATCGGCTTCTCCCCCGGCATGATCTCGCACGCCAACGCCCACCTGAACTGGACCGCCGGTTGGTTGGTGCCGCTGCTGATCTGGCGCGCCTTCGCGCTACGCCGCAGCGGGCACCGGATCCGGGACGGCGTCATCCTCGGTGTGCTGGTCGCGGTGGCGTTCTCCATCGCCGCCGAGGGGCTCTTCTTCACCGCGATCGCCCTCGGCCTCTTCGTCGCCGTCTGGGCGCTGCACCCGACCAGCCGCGCCGAGGCGCGCGCGGTGCTGCCGGGCTTCCTCGGCGGGCTCGCGGTGACCGCGCTGGTGGCGGGGGTGCTGCTGGCGTACCCGCTGTGGCTGCACTTCGCCGGCCCACAACGCTTCGACGGTACCGGCTTCGACGCGGTGATCCACTCCGAGAACATCGCCGCGTACGGCGCGTACCCTCGGCGCTCGATCGCCGGCGAGGTCGGGCTCCGGACCGGTCTCGCCCCGAACCCCACCGAGGAGAACTCGTTCTTCGGGCTACCGCTGCTGCTGCTCACCATCGCCGCCTTCGTGCTGCTGTGGCGGCGCGTCCAGCAGGCACCCCAGCGGGCCACACTCTGGGCGCTCGGGGCGGTGGCGGTGGTCTTCACCGTACTGTCGTTCGGGCCGCAGGCCACGTTCGGCGGCCGCCGCTTCGACCTGCCGATGCCCTTCGACCTGCTGGCTCACCTACCGGTGGTGAACGCCGCGCTGCCCGCCCGGTTGGCGCTGGTCGTGGCGCCGGTGATCGGGGTGCTGCTCGCGTACACGGTGGATGCGCTCCGGGCCGAACCACCGCGCTCCCGGCCGGCCCGGCTCGCCTGGCTGGCGGCGTTCGCCGTGGCGCTGGTTCCGCTGCTGCCGACCCCGCTGATCACCATCGAGCGGGAGCCGATCCCGCGCTTCTTCACCTCCGGCACCTGGCGGGACTACGTCTCACCGGGCGGGGTCCTCACGCCGATCCCGCTGGCCGTGGACGTGTACCCGGACGGGCAGCGGTGGCAGGCGCACGTTCTCGCCGACCGGCAGGGCGAGTTCCGGATCCCGGCCGGGTTCTTCCTCGGCCCGGGTGGTCCGGACGGGCGCGGCCGGATCGGTCCGGTGCCCCGGCCACTGAGCGCCATCCTCGACGAGGCCGCCCGCCTGGGTGTGGTACCGATCGTCACCGAGGGCATGCGGGCCGATGTCGAAGCCGACCTACGGCATTGGCAGATCGAGGCGGTGGTACTCCCGGACCAGGTACACGGGGCGAAGTGGGCCGTCGACGAGGAGGCGCTCCTGCAGACCGCCACCGAGCTGTTCGGTGAGCCGGAGCGCGTCGAGGACGTCTGGGTCTGGCGGATCTCGACCCGCTGAACTGTGGGGCAGGCGTACCGGTGAGTCGGATCACGAGCCGGGGCGACTGGCGGGTACGGGACTAGGCTGGTCCCGTGAGCACGACTACCCCGGACCTGACCATTGTCCGCGCCGGCACGCTCGGCTACGGGGCCGCGTGGGAGGAGCAGCGCCGGCTGCACGAGGCGGTGGTTGCCGACGAACGTGGCGACGCCGTGCTGCTGTTGGAGCACCCCAGCGTCTACACCGCGGGCAAACGCACCGAGCCGTGGGACCGGCCGATGGACGGTACGCCGGTCGTCGACGTTGACCGAGGCGGCAAGATCACCTGGCACGGCCCCGGGCAGCTCGTCGGGTATCCGATCCTGCGCCTACCCAACCCGGTCGACGTGGTCGCGTACGTGCGCCGGGTGGAGCAGATGCTGATCGACGTCTGTGCCGAGTTCGGGCTGGCAGCCGGCCGGATCGAGGGGCGCAGCGGAGTATGGGTGCCGGCGGACGACCGCGGACCCGCGCGTAAGGTCGCCGCCATCGGCATCCGCGTCGCCCGCGGCGTCACCCTGCACGGCTTCTCGCTGAACTGTGACTGCGACCTGACGTACTACGACCGGATCGTGCCGTGCGGCATCAGCGACGCCGGGGTGACCTCGCTCGCCGCCGAGCTGGGCCGACCGGTGACCGTCGCGGACGCCCTTCCGGTGGTCGAGCGACACCTACCCACCCTCATCGAACCCTGAGCCCGCCGCGCCGGGTGGCTCAGGCTGGCCGACGCCGGATCCACCAGAGCGAGATGAGCGACAGGGCGGCGGCCAGTGTGATCAATATGCCGAGTTCCCGCCACTGCGCCAGCCAGAAATTCCCTGCCGGTACGTAACGCTCCTCCTGCAGCAGCCCCTGTGCGCCCAGCCACTCCGCGCAATCCGGTGTGCACTTTTCCTGGTCGGTCGGCCCGCGATACTCCGGTCCGCCGGGCGTGGTCACGATGGTGTTCGACAGCTGCCACGAATCAGCCTCGCTCGGCCAGCCTTCGGCCTTGTCCAGGACGTCGTTGTATCTCGAGACCATGAAAACACGGTCGGCGGTCAACGTGGTGATGCGATGTACGGGTTCGGCGATCAACGGGCGTAGTTCGACGGCACCAATCTGTGTCGCCACGACGAGCGCCAGGGTCACCGCCACAGCGGCCAGGGTCCTGCGCAGCATCAGTCCGACGGTCACCCCGAGGGCGAAGGCGAAGATGGCGTAGCCGATCGGCGCCACGCCGCGGGTGGGGAAGACCAGCGGGGTCACCAGGCTGCCCTGGGCCAGGACGGCGCGGGCATCGTCGATGGGCTGCGCCCAACTGGTCAGGGCGAGGCTGAGCACACCCGCGACGAGTGCGGCTGCCAGGCCGCCGATCGACAGCTTGACGAGCAGCCAGCGGCGTCGGGAGACGGTTTGGGTCCAGGCGATCCGGTACGTTCCGGATTCGAGTTCGCGTGCCACCGTCGGGGCGCCCCAGAACGCGCCGACCAGGGCCGGTAGCCCGAAGGTTGCACCGGCGCCGGCGAGGTGGACCCGGCTGGCCAGGCTCTCCTCTATCTCTTCCAAGAAGGAGCCCGCCGCTGAACGGCAGGCGTCGCCGGTGCAGCCGGTGAATCCGGTACTCACCGCCAGCTCGCGGACCTGCCACCAGGTGAACAACAGCGCACCGAGGATCACGGCCAGGCAGGCTGTGCCGACGATGACCTGAATCCGGAACTGCCGCCAGGCCAACCAGGTCATCGCCGTACCTCCACTCGATCTGGCGTGGCCGCCGGGGCCGACTCACTCAGGTAGGCGAGCAGGATGTCCTCCAGATCGAGGGGGCCGGCCTGCCACGACGGGTCGTCGATCGGGGCGGTGCTGCGTACCACCAGGGTCGACTGCGCGGCGGTGTGCTGGTGATCGATCAGGGTCCAGCCGTAGGTTCCGACGTCAACGGACTCACGCCGGGAGCCGATCAGGCGATGGTGACTGGCGAGCAGTTCGTCAACGTCGCCGGCCACCCGTACCTGGGAGCTGAGCAGCACGATCAGGTGGTCACAGATTCGTTGTAGGTCGGAGACCAGATGCGAGGACATGATGACAGTCATCTCCTGCTCCGCAACCAGTTCCATCAGCGCCTGCAGGAACATACGGCGGGCGAGCGGATCGAGCGCCGCCACCGGCTCGTCGAGCAGCAGCAGCTCGGGCCGCTTGGCGGCGGCGACGGTCAGCGCCAGACTGGCCCGCTGGCCGCCGGAGAGCTTGCCGGCCTTCTGACTCGGATCGAGCCCGGCCTGGGCGACTCGCTGCTCGGCGAGCGCGCTGTCCCAGGACGGATTCAGGCGGGCCCCCAGCCGTAGGTGCTCGGCGACAGTCAGTCCGGCGTAGACCGGGGCGTCCTGGGCCACGAAACCGACCCGAGCCGAGCCACTGACCGGGCGCTCGCCGAGCACCTCGACCACCCCGGCGGTCGGTTCGAGCAGTCCGCAGGCCAGTTGCAGCAGCGTCGACTTACCCGCGCCGTTCGGGCCGACCAGGCCGACGACATGGCCCACCGGAACGTCCAGCGTGCAGCCGGAGAGCGCGGTGCGGCGACCGTACCGTTTGGTCAGGTTCTCCGCGCGAAGCGCGCTGGTCATGCCCTCGCCTCCGAGAACGCGCGGAACGTGCTCAGGAACAGCGCCTCGACGTCTTCGTCGTCGAGGCCCGCCTCACGGGCCTCGACCAGCCAGTGTTCCAGCTTCTGCCGCAGCGGCTCCTGTGCCGCGACCACCCGGCCGCCCGGTGCCTTCGCGATGAAGGTACCCAGCCCCTGCCGGGCCGTGACCAGACCTTCGTACTCCAGCTCGCGGTACGCCTTCGACACCGTGTTCGGGTTGATCGCGAGCCGGGCGACCACCTCCCGAACAGTGGGCAGCCGGTCACCCTCGTTGAGCACGCCGAGCCGAAGCGCATGCCGTACCTGATGGATGAGCTGCATGTACGGCGCGACCCCCGACTTCGCGTTCAAGTAGAAATCGATCATCCGTCCACCCCCGTTTAACTAGTTACCTAGGAGAGTAGTTTATTCGATCTACGCGGTCAAAGCTCGCCGGGCCGGGCGCTGCGTTAGGCACGGATGGGTGGTGCGCTCGGTAAGGGTGCGCCGCTCTGCAGGGAGCAGCTCTTCGTCACCGCCGCTCCGCAGGGAGCAGCTCTTCGTCACCGCCGCGGCGCCACGGTGTCCGGGGTCACGGCGGCAACGGCGTGATGCCCGTCGCCCAACGTGCATCGACGGTGGACGACGGGCGTAGGCTCGACTTCGTGACGATCGAGCACTCCGCGCCGACGACCGGTCAGGTAGCGCGTACCGCGACGCCCGCTCCCGAGGGGCGGCGCCTCCTGCGGGTCGAGGCGCGCAACGCTGAGACGCCGATCGAGCGGAAGCCACCGTGGATCAAGGTCAAGGCCAAGATGGGCCCGGAGTACACCCAGCTGCGCGGGCTCGTCACGCGGGAGGGGTTGCACACCGTCTGCCAGGAGGCCGGCTGCCCGAACATCTACGAGTGCTGGGAGGACCGGGAAGCCACCTTCCTCATCGGCGGCGACCAGTGCACCCGCCGCTGCGACTTCTGCCAGATCGACACCGGCAAGCCGGCCGAGTTCGACGCCGACGAGCCCCGTCGCGTCGGCGAGTCGGTGGTGTCGATGGGGCTGCGCTACGCGACCATCACCGGAGTCGCCCGCGATGACCTGCCTGACGGCGGCGCCTGGCTCTACGCGGAGACCGTCCGGCAGATTCACGCCCTCCAGCCGGGCTGCGGTGTCGAGCTGTTGATCCCCGACTTCAACGCCGTCCCCGAGCAGCTCGCCGAGGTCTTCGGAGCGCGGCCGGAGGTGCTCGGGCACAACGTCGAGACCGTGCCACGGATCTTCAAGCGAATCCGGCCGGCGTTCCGCTATGAGCGGTCCCTGGACGTGATCCGGCAGGCCCGCGCCGCCGGCCTGGTCACCAAGAGCAACCTGATCCTCGGCATGGGCGAAGAGCGCGCCGAGATCTCCCAGGCCCTCCGGGACCTGCACGAGGCGGGTTGCGAGCTGATCACCATCACGCAGTACCTGCGCCCCTCCCCCCGCCACCACCCGGTCGAACGCTGGGTCAAGCCGGAGGAGTTCGTCGAGCTCCGGGAGGAGGCCGAGGAGATCGGCTACGCCGGCGTGATGAGCGGTCCGCTGGTCCGCTCGTCGTACCGCGCCGGCCGCCTCTACCGGCAGGCACTCGCGGCCCGCGGCCACGCCCCGGTCGACCGCGACAGCTGACCGTTTCCGGGTGGGGGCCGCCGCCGTGGTCGCGGCCGCCCCTCCCTGCCTAGCCGGTAGGGAGGGACCTGCTCAGCGCCACAGGGGCGGGCGGCGCCCCGCATGACCAGTACGCCCAGGCAGCGCGAGATTCGCCGCCCACTAGACTCGAGGGCATGGCAAAGCCCCAGGAGAAGGTCTCGTTCGGCCAGCGGCTGAAGCAGATCGGGATGGTGTTTCGGTTCACTGCCAAGCAGGACCGGTGGTTCGCGCCCCTGGCCTTCGCCGCGGTGGTCATTCCACTCGCCCTGACCGTGGTGGCGTTCTTCGTGTGGGGCTGGCTCTGGATCCCACTGGGCATCCTGTTGACGCTGCTATCCCTGCTGATCGTGCTCAACCTGCGCTCCAACCGGGCGATGATGAACGCCGCCGAGGGACAGCCGGGCGCGGCCGCGCAGATCATCGAGAACATGCGCGGCGACTGGCGGGTCACCCCGGCGGTCAGCTCGACCACGCAGATGGACATGGTGCACCTGGTCATCGGCCGTTCGGGAGTGGTCCTGCTGGCTGAGGGGAACCCGCAGCGGGTGCGCAGCCTGCTCGGCCAGGAGAAGCGTCGATTGGCCAAGGTGATCGGCTCGGCGCCGCTCTACGACTACGTGATCGGCCAGGAGGAGGGCGAACTGCCGGTCCGCAAGCTGCGGATGACGCTGATGCGGTTGCCGCGCAAGCTCAGTGGCCGGGATGTCAACGCGCTGGACAAGCGCCTCAAGGCGCTCAGTGCCCGCCCACAGCTCCCCAAGGGCGCCATCCCGAAGAACATGCGTCCGCCGAAGGGCGCCTTCCGCCAGGCCCGCGGTCGCTGACCCTGCCGCAACCGCGGCGGATCGCCCGCCGAGCTGCCGCAACCGTGGATCGTCCGCTGGCCCCGAGCTGGGTCAGCGGACGACGGGTGAGATGACCGAGCCCACTGCTCGGTCATGCAGGCCACGGCGGTCGGCATCCATGATCAGGGCAGGTATCACGAGCGCGAGCAGGACACCGCGGAGTAGCGCGCGGAGCACGCCGATCCGACCACCGCTGGTCCAGGAGACACAGCGGACTCTGGTGAGGTACATCCCGGGGGTCTGGGCGAAGAGACCGATGAAGAAGCCGTACTCGGCGACGAGCACGAGCACGGGGGCCCACCCGTCGTGGAACGGATCGGCGAAGATACTGGCGACCAGTATGCAGAGCACCCAGTCGATCACTAATGCGCCGAAGCGCGGGCCCAGGCCCGGCCGGGCGGAGACGCTGGAGCGGGGCGGTACGGGCTGGTCAGCCGAGGTCGTCACAGCGTTCAAGGGTAGCCAGTGCCGCAGCCGGCTACACGCCGACCTACATCACAAAAACGGACCAAGCCCCGCAAGTTTCACTACACTGGCACACTGGCCCCTCGCGGGAGCATCAGGACTTACCGTTCCACGCAGCGAAGGCTTCACGGAGCCTCCGCGGGGGACGTAACACGGCAGAAACATTGAAGACATGGCCGGGCAACCGCTCGGCCATAGCGTCGCCAGCAGCCTAGCCACTTCAGTGGACGAGCCAGGAGGACGAGTGTTCGCCAATCCCGAGGAACTCCTGCGTTACCTCAAGAACGAGGACGTGAAGTTCGTCGATGTACGTTTCTGTGATCTGCCCGGCGTGATGCAGCACTTCAACCTGCCCGCCGAGTCGATTGACGACGAGCTCCTCACCGACGGCCTCGCATTCGACGGGTCGTCCATCCGCGGCTTCCAGGCGATCCACGAGTCGGACATGCTCCTGCTCCCGGACGTCGCCACCGCGTTCATCGACCCGTTCCGCGCGCAGAAGACCCTCGCGCTCAACTTCTTCATTCACGACCCGTTCACCCGCGAGGCCTACACCCGCGACCCCCGGAACGTGGCGAAGAAGGCCGAGGCGTACCTGGCGGCCAGCGGGATCGCCGACACCGCCTACTTCGGCGCGGAGGCCGAGTTCTACATCTTCGACTCGATCCGCCACGAGACCTCGGCCCACCAGTCGTACTACTACATCGACTCGGTCGAAGGCTGGTGGAACACCGGCCGTGACGAGGAGGGCGGCAACCGCGGCTACAAGACCGCGTACAAGGGCGGCTACTTCCCGGTGCCGCCGGTTGACCACCACGCCGACCTACGCGACAAGATCGTCCGTCGGCTGATCGACGCCGGCTACACCGTGGAGCGCTCGCACCACGAGGTCGGCACCGCCGGTCAGGCTGAGATCAACTACAAGTTCTCGACCCTGCTACACGCCGCGGACCAGCTCCAGCTCTTCAAGTACATCGTGAAGAACGAGACCTGGGTCAACGGCAAGACCGCCACCTTCATGCCGAAGCCGCTCTTCGGGGACAACGGCTCCGGCATGCACACCCACCAGAGCCTGTGGTTGAACGGTGATCCGCTCTTCTACGACGAGACCGGCTACGCCGGCCTCTCCGACACCGCGCGCTGGTACATCGGCGGTCTGCTGCAGCACGCGCCGTCGCTGCTGGCCTTCACCAACCCGACGGTGAACTCGTACCGCCGGTTGGTGCCGGGCTTCGAGGCGCCGGTCAACCTGGTCTACTCGCAGCGCAACCGCTCCGCCTGCACCCGCATCCCGGTCACCGGGAGCAACCCGAAGGCCAAGCGGGTCGAGTTCCGCGTGCCGGACCCGTCGGCCAACGTCTACCTGGCCTTCTCGGCGATGCTGATGGCCGGCCTCGACGGCATCAAGAACAAGACCGAGCCGCCAACTCCGATCGACAAGGATCTGTACGACCTGCCGCCGGAGGAGTGGGGCGACGTCAAGCAGGTGCCGGGCTCGCTGCCGGCGGTGCTCGACTCCCTCGAGGCCGACCACGACTACCTGCTCGACGGCGGCGTCTTCACGCCGGACCTGATCTCCACCTGGATCGACTGGAAGCGGACCAACGAGGTCGACCCGGTGCGGCTGCGCCCGACCCCGCACGAGTTCGCGATGTACTTCGACTGCTGAAACCCTGCAGCGACCGGCCGGGTTGCCGCCACAACGTTGTGGCGGCAACCCGGCCGGTTTCGGTTCAGCGCGACGGGAACGGGGCCCGGCCGGCCAGGGACCGCCACAGCCGCGGCACCCCCCACCCGGCAGCCACCACCACCAACCCGGTCATCACCAGCGCCCCCGGCGCCTTCACCAGCCGGGCCAGATTGGTGCCGTCCGGCAACGTGAGAAAGGCCGCCGCCGCGCAGGGCAACACGAACCAGGTCGTCCGCGTCGCGGCCGCCGCCAGCAGGACCAACGGCCAGGTCGCATACCAGGGATGGAAGACGGGGGCGAGCACCACCGTGGCGGCCAGCGCCAAGCCGGCACCGAGCAGGGCCACCCGAGGCCGGGCCGCCTCCAGCCGGACCACCCGTTGCCGGACGTCACCCAGCGCGCGCAGGGCCGACCAGGCCCGCCACCACAGCACCGCCAGGACCAGCACCAGCAACGCCAACGCCAACGCCCGGACCACCGGCACCGCCACAGGACGCCCCCCAAAGAGCTCACCGGCATAGTCCAGGACCATGCCGACCGCCGTGGGAGGTGACGTCCACTGCTCCAGGTCGCCGCTGTGGCGTAACCCGTCCACCCAGCCCAGGCCCAGGCCGGAGAAGACCGAGACACCGCCCAGGGCGATCAGGGTGCCCACGGCCAGCCAGCCGCCATCGCGCAGCAGCGACCGCACGGTGAACCGACCGAGCACCGCGGCGAGCGCGGCGAACGGCAGCACCACCACCGCAGTCGCCTTAACCCCCACCGCCAGCCCGAGCAGCGCCCCCGCCACCAGCAGCGGCCCCGGTCGGCCCGGGAACCGCACCACCACCAGCAGGCCGAGCAGCAGCAGCCCGAGCATCACCGCGTCGTTGTGCGCGCCCGCCAGCAGATGCACCCCCACCAACGGGCAGGCCAGCGCCAGCCAGGCCGCCCGCCGGGTCGGCACCCCCGCTGCCCGCGCCAACCCGAGCAGACACACCGCGACGAGCAGCACCCCGGCCACCGCGATCAGCCGCAAGACCACCACCGCGCCGACCAGCCCACCGCCGAGCGCCACCGCCAGCGCGGCGAGCAGCACAAAGCCCGGCCCGTACGGCGCGGGCGTGTCCCGCCAGATCGGCGAGACCGCATCCACCCAGGGGCAGCCCGCCACCGCCACCCCGACCGCGTACGGGTCAACGCCCTGCCCGTACGCCCAGCCCTGACAGGCGTACGAGTAGACATCCCGGCTGCCCAGCGGCGGCGCGACGAGCAGCGGCACCGACCACAGCCCGGCGGTGCGGTACGCCCACCCGGTTGCCGGCGTACCGTGCCGTAGCGCCCACCACGCGCCGGTCAGCAGGCCGGTGCCGACCAGCCAGAACAGGACGGTCAGCGGGCCGTCGGCAGCCTGCCACACCCGCTCGTCGGTCGCGTCGGGCAGCGCTCCCCCGAGGTACCCGGCGACGGCCAGCAGTACCGCACCGACGAGACCGAGGTAGCGGGCCACTCCCGCCCGGACCGGCCTCCGCCCGGACCCGCGCGGGTGCCCGCCTGCTCCGGTCACCGGGGCACCCCGGCGGTGGGGAGGGTCGTGGCGCCGGCCCCGCCGACGAGGTGGATGGGCACGGTAGGAAATGCTGCCAGTACCGTGGGCGCGGATACGGAGGTAGGCATGCGGGGCACCCGGACGGTGGTGGCGACGGCCGCCACGTTGGCCGTGCTGCTCGGCGGGGCCTACCTGCTGCTGCCACCGATGGGCTCGGACCTCGCCGCCCAGGTGGCCCGGGCCGACTTCTTCGCCACCCACGGCGCCACCCCGGTCGACCTGCGGTGGTACGGCGGGGTCAACCAGTTCGGCTACAGCCTGCTCTCCCCGCCGGTGATGGCGCTGCTCGGCGTCCGGGTGACGGGGGTGCTCGCGCTGGTGGCATCAACCGTCGCCTTCGCTGCCCTGCTGTGCCGCGTTGACGTGCCCCGGCCGTTGACCGGCTCCCTGGTGGGGGTGATCACCTTCGCCGGCAACCTGGTCGCCGGCCGGGTCACGTACGGGCTCGGGGTGGCCTTCGGCCTCGCCGCCGGACTCGCTCTCACGCTGCCGGCCGGGCGACGACGACTCGTGCTGGCCACCGCGGGAGCGCTGCTGGCGGCCGCGACCAGCCCGGTGGCCGGGCTCTTCGTCGGGCTGGCCGGTGCCGCGCTGCTGCTCGGCCGCCGCTACGTTGACGGCCTCGCCCTGGGGCTGGCGGCGGCGCTGCCGCTCGGGTTCACCGCCCTGCTCTTCGGCGACGGCGGCTGGATGAACATCAGCCGCACCGACACCGTACGGGCGGTGGTGAGCAGCCTGCTGGTGGCAGCGCTGGTGGCGTACCGGCCGGTGCGGGTCGGCGCGCTGCTCGCCGCGGCCGGGGTACTCGCGGCGGCGCTGCTGCACACCCCGGTCGGCCTGAACGCGACCCGCCTGTCGGCGATGTTCACGCTCCCCCTGCTGGCCGCCGCCGCCACCGTCGGCACCGGCCGCTGGTTGCCGCGGCACACCGGCGAGCGAACTCACCCCCGTTGGCCGGCCCGGCTCGTGCCCGCCGGCGGTACCGGGCTGCGCCGGTGGCGGGCCGGCGGCGGACTCAGCCTGGCCGCCCTGCTCGCCGCCGTGTTCTGGTGGCAGCCACCGGTCGTCCCGGCGGACCTGCGCAGCGCCACCGACCCGGCCGCCCGGCCCGCCTACTTCGCGCCCCTGCGCGACTTCCTCACCACCCAACAACTCACCGGGCGGGTGGAGATCCCACCGACGCGTACCTATCGGGAGTCGGCGGCGCTGGGCGAGGTTCCGCTGGCGCGGGGCTGGCTACGCCAGGCGGACATCGACCGCAATCCGCTCTTCTTCACCACGGTGCCGGGCGCCACCGGGACCGGGGTTCCGCTGACCGCCCAGACCTACCACGGCTGGCTGCAGACGAACGCGGTGCAGTTCGTGGCCGTACCCGACGCACCACTGTCCTGGGTCGGCCGGGCCGAGGCGGAGCTGGTCCGCGACGGCCTGCCCTACCTGCGCGAGGTGTGGTCCGACCCGCACTGGCGGGTCTGGGCCGTGGTCGAGCCGACCCCCCTGGTCGGTGCCCCCGGCACGATCCTGGCGGCCGACGGCGCGACCGTGACGTTCCAGACCGACGGGCCCGCCACGGTCCCGGTGCGGGTCCGACACAGCCGCTGGTTGACCGCCACCGGCGGCACCGTCACGGCAGCCGGCGAGTGGACCGCGGTCACCGTCCCGCGGGCCGGGGTCTGGACCCTCGGCAGCTGACGACAGCCACCGCTCGCCGACCCGCTCGGCCCAGCCGCCGAGGGTCGCCTGGGCTGCTGCGCCCCCGGCGCTGCCGGGCCGTCCTCAGAGCTCGAAGACGCGTTGCATGGCGGCGCGGGAACGGCGACCGGTACGCAGATAGTCGTCGAGGAACTCACCCGGATCGTCGCGGCCCAGGAGCCGAACCACCCCCGCCAGGTCCGCCCCGTGCCGGGGCAGCTGATCAGCAGCTCGGCCGCGCACCAGCATCAGGGCGTTGCGGACCTGCGCGGTGAGGGTCCAGCCGGCCGCCATCGCCGCGGCGTCGTCCGGGTCCACCAGGCCCGCGTCCCGGGCCGCCGCGAGGGCGTTGAGGGTACGCGTGCCCCGCAGCTGTGGCAGCTGCCCGGCGTGCCGGAGCTGAAGCAGCTGCACCGCCCACTCGACATCGGCCAGCCCGCCCCGGCCCAGCTTGGTGTGGGTAGCCGGGTCGGCACCCCGGGGCATCCGCTCGGTCTCCACCCGTGCCTTGATCCGCCGGATCTCGACCACCTGCTCCCAGGTCAGGCCCGCCGCCGGATAACGTAGCGGCTCGACCATCGCCAGGAACTCTGCGCCCAGTTCCTCGTCACCGCAGACGAACCGGGCCCGCAGCAGTGCCTGCGCCTCCCACACCCGCGACCAGCGGGCGTAGTACTGCTGATACGCGGCGAGGCTGCGGACCAGCGGCCCCTGCCGCCCCTCGGGGCGTAGGTCGGCGTCAACGCCGAGCGCCGGGTCGGGCGCGGGCATCCCGAGCAGTCGACGTAGCTCCTCGGCGACCGCTCGCGCGGCAGCGCTCGCCGTGCTCTCCGCCATCCCGTCCGGCGGATCGTGGACGAAGAGCAAGTCGGCATCGGAGAGATAGTTGGACTCGTATCCGCCGAGCCGACCCATGCCGATCACGGCGAAGCGCAGACCGGGCAGCAGCGGCTGGGACGCCCGGGCCGCGGCCAGGGCGGCGGCCAGGGTGGCGTCGGTGACATCCGCCAGTGCGGTGCCGACCGCGCCCACGTCGGTCAGGGCCGGAGCGGCCCGACCCGGCGCACCGGGCGGCGACGGCGCCAGCGAACCGGCCCGGCTCAGCACGTCGGCACAGGCGAGGCGGAGTAGCTCCCGACGGCGCAGCGCACGGACTGCCCGGATCGCCTCCACCGGGTCGCCGGCGTGTCGCGCCGCCGCCGCCGCGAAGCCCTCGCCGAGCACCGCCCGGGGCCGCGCGGCCAATTCGCTCTCCTGCGCGAGCAGACGCAGCGCCTCCGGCTCGCGGGCGAGCAGGTCGGTCACATACCGGGAGGAGGAGAGCACGCGCGCCAGCCGGCGGGCCACCGGCCCCTCATCGCGCAGCAGCCGCAGATACCACGGGGTGCTGCCGAGCTTCTCGGAGACCTTCCGGTAGCTGAGCAGCCCGCGGTCCGGCTCGGGAGCATCGGCGAACTCGCTGAGCAACACCGGCAGCAGGGTGCGCTGGATGGCCGCGGTGCGGCTTACCCCGCCGGTGAGGGTCTGCAGGTGGCGCAGCGCCCCGCCCGGATCCTCGAAGCCGAGGATCTCCAGCCGGTTGCGGGCCGCCGCCGGGGTGAGCCGCAGCCCGTCGGCGGGCACCCGGGCGACCGACTCCAGCAGCGGCCGGTAGAACAGCTTGGCGTGCAGCCGGCGTACCTCGGCGGCGTGGGTGACCCGCTCGATTCGAAACGCCTCGACGGCGCTGCGTCCCGGTGCCGCCGAGTAGCCGAGCGCCCCCGCCAACCAGCGCAACGCGTCCTGGTCGGTGGGTACGGTGTGGGTCCGGCGCAGCCCCTGCAACTGCAGCCGGTGCTCGACGGCGCGCAGGAAGTGGTAGCCGCGCAGCAACGCCTCCCCGTCCACCCGCCCGACGTAACCGCCGCTGACCAACGCCCGCAGGGCGGGAATGGTGCCCGGCACCCGCAGCGCCTCGTCGCCACGGCCATGCACCAGTTGCAGCAACTGCACCGCGAACTCGATGTCGCGCAGCCCACCCGGGCCGCGCTTGATCTCGCGCTCCTGCTCCGCCGGCGGGATGTGATCGATGATTTTGCGCCGCATGGCCCGGACATCCTCGACCGCCTCCGGGCGCTCCGCAGCCCGCCAGAGCAGCGGCGCGAGCTGCGCAATCCACTCCTGGCCCAGCGCCAGGTCACCGGCGGCCGGCCGCGCCTTGAGCAGCGCCTGGAACTCCCAGGTCCGGGCCCACCGCCGGTAGTAGGCGAGATGGCTGGCGAGGGTACGCACCAGCGGGCCCCGCTTGCCCTCGGGGCGCAGCGCGGCGTCTACCGGCCAGGCGACCAGGCCACAGACGTGAATCAGGCGGGTGGCGATCGCGGTCGCCGCACTAAGGTCGTCGTCCTCAGCCGCGACGAAGATCACGTCAACGTCGGAGACATAGTTCAACTCGCCGCCGCCGCACTTGCCCATCGCCACCACAGCCAGCCGGGGCCGCGGCGTACCCTCCGGCAGCTCACCCTGCGCGAGGTCGTAGGCAGCGGTGAGAGTCGCGTCAGCCAGCGCGGAGAGCGCGGCCATCGTCTGCTCCATACCCCGGTTGCCGGTCAGGTCGGCCGCGGCGATCCGGAGCAACGCCAGCCGGTACGCCGACCGCAGCTGGGCGATCGAACCGTCCGCGCCGGTCAGCTGGAGCCGGCCATCGGCGGTGGGCGCCAGCCCGTCCGCGGTGCTCCGGAGGTCAGCCCACTGGTCCGGGTTGGCGACCAGGTGGTCGCCGAGTGCCGAGGAGGCGCCGAGGACGGCGACCAGGCGCCGCCGCAGCCCCGGGTCGTCGTACAGGTCGGCGAGAAGCCTGGATGCGGCTCCGATCCCCACCGGGGCAGCGCCGTTGGCCGTCTCACCGGCTCCCGCGGCCCGGTATTCGGCCTCGACCAGCCGGTGCAGCTGGCGCAACGCCAGGTCCGGATCGGCGGCCCGGGACAGCGCGGCGAGTAGCTCCGCCGCCCGCTGGTCCACGGGTTCCTGCGTCTCCGGCCGCCAGAGCGCCAGGCCCGTCGGGCCGAGCAGGTCGCCTGCGCGGACGCTGTTGTCGCTGGTGCCGAAGCCGTAGCGGGCGAGCCGTCCCGCGGCCCGGGTCGGCCGTTTCATTCGTGCCCGAGCAGCGGCAGGCTACGGCGGGCCCCCTCGTCCAGCTCGCCACGGGCCAGGGCGGCGAACCGCGCCGCGAAGGGCTGCCAGACCTCCTCGACATCAACCAGCACCGCGGCGCAGGCGGCGACCACCAACTCCGGGTCGTAGTCCAGCTCGGCGAGCAGGTCCGAACCCGCCGCCCAGTCGGCGATCATCGCGGTGTCGCACTCGATGTGGAACTGCAGGCCCCAGGCGCGGTCACCGAGGCGGAATGCCTGATGCGGGTAGCGGGTGGAGGCGGCCAGCAGGGTCGCCCCGACCGGCAGCTCGATGATCTCGTCGGCGTGCCACTGGAACACATCCGGGATCAGCGGAACGTACTTGAAGAGCGGATCCGTCTCGGCGGCGTCCCGGCGGCCCACCACCGCGGGACCGACCTCCGGCCCGGACTGGCTGCGCTCGACCGTTCCGGCGTGCGCGGTCGCGAGCAGTTGCGCGCCGAGGCCGATCGCCAGGGCCGGCACCCGGTGCCGGACCGCCTTGCGCGACAACGCCTCCACCTGCGGGAACCAGGACGCCGACAGCTCACCATCAGGCCGTGGGTACGCCTGCTGCCCCCCGCCGAGGACGACCAGCGCCGCGTATCCGTCCAGGTCGGCCGGGAGTTCGTCGCCGGCGTACGGTCGGGCGAGGTGCAGCCGCAGCCCGGCTTCGGTCAGCCACTCCCCGAGCCGACGCGCGTCTTCGGTCGGGTCATTTTCGATCACCAACGCGGTTGCCACGCCGTCGAGGCTATCCCGTACCACCGCCGGGGGGCTGGTTAGGCTCGATTGTTGTGATCACCGACGAGGTACTCCGTCCGCCCGCGCTACGTCCGGGCGACACCGTACTCCTGGTGTCGCCGTCCGGGCCCACCCGGCCGGAGCGGGTCGCCCGCGGCATCGAGTTGCTGACCAGTTGGGGTCTGCGGCCGGTGCCCGCCCCCAACGCGTACGCCCGCCGGGGCTACCTCGCCGGCGCGGACGAACTGCGGGCGGCGGACCTGAACGCCGCGTTCGCCGACCCCGCCGTGCGGGGGATCATCTGCACCCGGGGCGGGTACGGTGCGCAGCGCATGGTGGACGCGATCGACATGGCGGCCGTACGCCGGGATCCGAAGGTGGTGGCCGGCTTCTCCGACATCACCGCCCTCCAGTTCGCGCTCTGGCGGGGGGCCCGGTTGGCCGGGCTACACGGCCCCGGCGCGGTGTGGCGGGACGAACGGACGGCGTTGAGCTCTGCGCAGTCGCTGCACGCCGCGCTGACCACCACCGAACCGGTGACGGTGGCCGCCCGGGAGGACGAGGAGACCTTCGGCGTCCGGGTCCCGGGCCGGGCCAGCGGCCGGCTGCTCGGGGGCAACCTCTGCCTGGTCGTGGCGTCGATCGGCACGGTGGACCTGCCGGACCTGACCGGGGCGGTGCTGCTGCTCGAGGAGGAGCAGGAACCCCCCTACAAGATCGACCGGATGCTCACCCAGCTTCGCCGCGCCGGGGTGCTGGCCGGGCTGGCCGCGGTGGCGGTCGGGCAGTTCACCGACTGCGCCGACGGGTGGCCGGTGGACGTCGCCGAGGTGCTCACCGACCGTCTGGGGGACCTCGGCGTCCCCGTACTCGGTGGGCTGCCGATCGGGCACGGGGTGGGCCAGCTCACCGTTCCGGTCGGCACCGAGGCGGTTCTGGACGCGGACGCCGGCACGCTCACCGTCGCCCCGGCTGTCCGCGACTGACCCGGCTGTCCGGGCAGTCGCCCAGATTGCCAGCTGGCACATAGCTTCGCCACGGTGTTCCTCCAGCCGGCGCGGTCACTGTCGGTCGCGTACCGCAGCACCGACAAGTTGGAGGATCCCATGTCCCGCACGATTCGTAGGAAGCACCTGCTGGCCGGGCTCGCCGCAGCCGGCGTGCTCGGCGTCGGCGTGGCCGCACCGGCCATGGCCGCTGCCAACACCTCGCCCGCCCCGAGCGTCGGCGCCAGCGCCAGCGCCGACGCCGACGCCGAGAAGGGCACCGCCAGGGAGCAGCAGCGCTCCGACCGGCAGGCCGCGTTCGCCGCGGCGCTCGCCGAGAAGCTCGGCGTGGACGTGAACGAGGTAACCACGGCGCTGGCGGAGCTGCGCGAACAGCGGGCGGCCGACCGACCCGAGCGGGGCCAGCGGCCGGAACGGGGCGAGCGCCCGGACGCCGCTGACCGGCAGGAGGCGCTCGCGCAGCGCCTGGCCCAGGCGGTCGAGGACGGCACGCTCACCCAGGAGCAGGCCGACGCGATCACCGCGGCGGCCGAGGCCGGCATCCTCCGGGGCCCGGGCGGGCATGGCGGACCGGGCGGGCACGACGGCTCCGGGGGTAAGTAGTTCGCCCCGCCCCGACGGCGGACTCCCAACGGCGGCGCGCCGGTAGCCCGGCGCGCCGCCGTTCGCGGGATCGGGCTACGGCACCTCGCCCGCACCGCGGTCCTCGCCCGAGTCCCGGTCGGACCAGGGTCAACAGCCGGTACGCCGGCCGACGCCAGGAGCAGGGCCGACCGGGGCCGGAAGATCAGAGCGAGAGGTAGTGCTGCCGCTCGTACGGCGTGACCTCGCGGCGGTACTGCTCCCACTCGGACCGCTTGTTGCGCAGGAAGAAGTCGAAGACGTGCTCGCCGAGCACCTCGGCGACCAGTTCGGAGCCGGCCATCACGTCGATCGCCTCGGCGAGGTTCTCCGGCAGCGGCTCGTACCCCATCGCCCGGCGCTCGGCGCTGGTCAGCGACCACACGTCGTCCTCGGCGCCCGGCGGCAGCTCGTACCCCTCCTCGATGCCCTTGAGGCCGGCGCCAAGCATGACCGCGAAGGCCAGGTACGGGTTGGTCGCCGAGTCGGGCGATCGGACCTCGACCCGGGCCGAGTTCGGCTTGCCGTACGCCGGGACCCGAACCAGCGCGGAGCGGTTCAGGTGCCCCCAGCAGACGTACGCGGGGCTCTCGGTGACCCGGTTTGGCAGGGCCTGCGGGAAGAGTCGTTTGAACGAGTTGACCCACTGGTTGGTGACCGCCGTGTACTCCCGGGCGTGCACCAGCAGGCCGGCGATGAACGCCCGGGCGACCTTGGAGAGCTTCATCGGGTCACCGGCGTCGTGGAACGCGTTGCGCTCCCCCTCGAACAGCGAGAGGTGGGTGTGCATGCCACTGCCCGGCTGGTCGGTGAAGGGCTTCGGCATGAAGGTGGCCTGCACGCCGGTGGAGAGCGCCACCTCCTTGACCACGTGCCGGAACGTCATGATGTTGTCGGCGGTGTTGAGCGCGTCGGCGTAGCGCAGGTCGATCTCCTGCTGACCGGGGGCGACCTCGTGGTGGCTGAACTCGACGGAGATTCCGATCCGTTCCAGCGCGAGTACCGCCTGTCGGCGGAAGTCCCGCGCGACCGCGTGGGTGGTGTGCTCGAAGTAGCCACCGGTGTCGACCGGGGTCGGCACCGAGCCGTCGGGCGCCCCATCCTCCAGCAGGTAGAACTCGATCTCTGGATGGGTGTAGTAGGTGAAGCCCTTCTCCGCTGCCCGGGACAGCGCCCGACGGAGTACGTGGCGCGGGTCGGCCCAGGACGGACTACCGTCGGGGAGCAGGATGTCGCAGAACATCCGGGCGCTCTCGCCGCTGACCCCACCCTCGAAGGGGAAGACCTGGAAGGTGGTCGGGTCCGGCATCGCCACCATGTCAGATTCGACGACCCGGGCGAAGCCCTCGATCGCCGAACCGTCGAACCCGATGCCCTCCTCGAAGGCGGACTCCAGCTCCGCGGGGGCCACCGACACGCTCTTCAGCGTGCCCAGCACATCGGTGAACCACAGCCGGACGAACCGGATGTCCCGCTCTTCCAGCGTACGGAGGACAAACTCCTGCTGACGGTCCACTTCCACCCCTTACCACTCTATTGTCCGCTTTCAGCCCACGAACGACCCGGCCTGACCGATCAGTCTCCACCGGCCTCGTTACGCCGACGTTACGCGACCTTCCCACGCCCGCACCGGCCTGTCCCACCCCCGCTACCACCAGCTGGAAGCCCTCTCCCGCACGCGCCACACCCCGTCTCCCCGCACGCGCCATACCCCGCTCGGACCGCTGCGGCAAGATAGGGACATGACCACCCTGCGTCTCGCACTCTGCCAGGTCAACCCGACCGTCGGTGACCTCGTCGGCAACGCCACGAACATCCGGGAATGGGCCCGACGCGCCGCCGACGCCGGCGCCCAACTGGTCGCCTTCCCGGAGCTGACCCTGACCGGCTACCCGGTCGAGGACCTGGTCTTCCGCCGCTCCTTCATGGAAGCGTCGAAGACGGCGCTGGGCCGGCTCGCCGCCGACCTCGCCGCCGACGGGCTGGGCGACCTGCCGGTGGTGGTCGGCTACCTGGACGCAGACGGCCCACCGCAGTTCAGCGGCGATGCCGAGCCGGGGCACGGGGCGCGTAACGCCGCGGCCCTGCTGCACGGTGGGAAGACCGTGGCCACCTACTTCAAACACCACCTGCCCAACTACGGCGTCTTCGACGAGGACCGCTACTTCGTACCGGGCGAGACCCTGTCCGTGGTGCGAGTCGGCGGGGTGGATGTCACGCTGACCATCTGCGAGGACCTGTGGCAGGTCGGGGGGCCGTTCGCCGCCGCCCGGCAGGCCGACGTCGGCCTCGTGATCAACATCAACGGCTCGCCGTACGAGCTGAAGAAGGACGACGTCCGGCTACCGCTGGTCCGCCGGCGGGCCGCCGAGGCCAGGGCCACCATCGCGTACGTCAACATGATTGGCGGCCAGGACGAGCTGGTGTACGAGGGCGACTCCATGATCGTGACGGCGGAGGGGGAACTGCTCGCCCGGGCGCCGCAGTTCGTCGAGCACCTGCTGGTACACGACGTGGATCTCCCCGCCGCCACCGGCGGCCCACCCACCGACATCGAACTGGCCGACGGGATGCGGGTGCTCCACCGCCACCTTGAAACGCTGCCGGCCGCACCCACCGAAGAGTCGGCGGCCGGAGAGCTCCTCGAACCGGCGGCCGACGAGGCGGAGGTGTGGCAGGCGCTCGTGCTGGGCCTGCGTGACTACGTCGACAAGAACCGCTTCCCCTCCGTGATACTCGGCCTCTCCGGCGGCATCGACTCGTCGGTCGTGGCGGCACTGGCCGTTGACGCGCTCGGCGCGGACCGGGTGGCCGGGGTCTCACTGCCGAGCCAGCACTCCTCCGAGCACTCCCGGGAAGACGCAGCGGAGTTGGCCCAACGCACCGGACTGGACTACCGGATCGAGCCGATCCAGCCGATCGTCGACACGTTCCTGGCCAACCTGTCACTCTCCGGCCTCTCGGTGGAGAATCTCCAAGCCCGGGTCCGCGGGGTGATCCTGATGGCCCTGTCGAACCAGGAGGGCCACCTGGTGCTGACCACCGGCAACAAGAGCGAACTGGCGGTCGGCTACTCCACCCTGTACGGCGACTCGGTCGGCGGTTTCAACCCGGTCAAGGACGTCTGGAAGACCCTGATCTGGCAGCTCGCCCGCTGGCGAAACGCCGAGGCGGTCCGCCGCGGCGAGACGCCGCCGATCCCGGAGAACTCGATCAACAAGCCCCCGTCGGCCGAGCTCAGCCCCGGCCAGCTGGACTCCGACACCCTGCCGGAGTACGACCTACTCGACCCGATCCTCATCGGCTACATCGACGGCGACCTGGGCCGGAACGGGTTGATCGAGGCCGGCCACGACCCGGCGCTCGTGGACCAGGTGCTGCGGATGGTGGATACCGCCGAATACAAGCGGCGTCAGTCCGCCCCCGGCACGAAAATATCGATGAAGGCATTCGGGCGGGACCGCCGCCTACCGATCACAAGCCGCTGGCGCGAGGACGGCGGAGCGGCCGAAGCCGCCGAGCGCCTCGGCGGCGAGTGAACGCCTCGGGGAGTGACATCCTGCACTGCCCCCTGCCGCGACCCGCCGTGCGGTGCGACGATCGCAGCAGAGCCCGGGGACCGCGTACGCGGCCTCGAGGAAGGAGAGAACCATGCTGGAATCCAGCCCAGCCGAGGTGACCGCCCTCTACGGCGGACCGGCGACCCGACGGGTCCGCGCCCGTGACCTACTCGCCGCGAAGGAGCGTGGCGAGCGGTGGGCGATGCTCACCTCGTACGACCAGTACACGGCGGGGATCTTCGACGCCGCCGGCATCCCGGTGCTGCTGGTCGGTGACTCGGCCGCGAACAACGTCTACGGCTACGAAACGACGCTACCGGTGACCCCCGACGAGTTGCTGCCCCTGGTCCGGGCCGTGGTCCGGGCCACCCGGCACACGCTGGTCGTCGGCGACCTGCCGTTCGGCTCCTATGAGGAGGGGCCGACCGCGGCCCTGCGCACCGCGGTACGGTTCATGAAGGAAGGCGGCTGCCACGCGGTCAAACTGGAGGGTGGCCGCCACTGTGCCGAACAGATCGCCGCGATCGTTCGAGCCGGCATCCCGGTGATGGCGCACATCGGCTTCACGCCGCAACGGGAACACACCCTCGGTGGCTACCGGGTGCAGGGCCGGGGCGACACCGCCGAGGAGGTGCTCGCCGACGCCCACGCGGTCGCCGAGGCGGGGGCCTTCGCGGTGGTACTGGAGATGGTCCCCGGCGACGTGGCGAAACGGGTAACCGCCGAACTGACGATCCCGACCGTGGGCATCGGCGCTGGCCCGGACACCGACGCCCAAGTGCTGGTCTGGCAGGACATGGCGGGCCTCCGTACCGGTCGGACACCCCGCTTCGTGAAGCGCTACGCCAACCTCGCCGACACCCTGGGCGAGGCGACCCGTCGCTTCGCCGACGAGGTCCGCGACGGCGGATTCCCCACCACCGAGCACACCTTCTGACCGGGCTGGCGGTGGCCCGGCCAACCCCCGGGCCGCCGCCGACCAGCCACCCCCGACAAAACATGCAAGATCCTCGATCGCGCTCAAGACGAGGTCTGCGAAGCGGTGGTGGAAAACCTGAATACCTTCCGGGAAGCCCTGGTAGTGAACCTCATGTCCGCCGATGGCCCAACGGACGGAGTAATGACTGAGGTCTTCACCGAGCTGGCGACGGGAATGACCGAGATCGCCGCCACCGGCAGTGCCGACAGCGAGGTCACCGCCGCCATGCAGACGCTGAGCACGGAGGCCGAGAAGATGGCTGCCGACCCGAACCTGATGGAGGAAACGGAGAACCCCGCCTACGAAGCGGCCGCTGACGTCGTCACCGAAGCTTGCCAGAAGGTCGGCGTCGTAATCGAATGACGGCGATCTGATCGACAGGTCCGGGTGGCCGTGGGCTGGCCGGGTAGTGCCACTCGTGCGCTCCGCCGGATTCCGGCGGAGCGCACACTCATCGCCCACGTCCACCCACAACCCGGGGGCAGCAGAGCGGCCTGATCCGCTGCGAGCCGGGGTTGCCTCGGGCAGCGGACTCCTACCCCACCGCCCCGACAGGGTCTCCATTGGGGATCGATCCGAGTAGCATTCCCTTCCGTGCGTAAAATAACTCTCTTCCAGGCTCTGCTACTCCCCGCCGCCGTCCTTGCTCTCACCGCTTGCGGAGGGGACGACCCGGAGCCGACGGCATCCGGGGCACCGGCGACCGATTCCACGACGGCCTCCTCCTCGGCGCCACCTGCGGATGCCGCCGGCAAGGGCGACAAGGAGCTCTGCGAAGCCGCAAACAAGGCCAATATGGAGCTCCGGCAGACCCTGCTCGACGCCGTGTCCGGAGGCGAGGAGCCGGATCCGAACCTGTACCAGGAGATCTTCACCGGGTTGGCGACGGAGTTCGGCGCCATCGCCGCCACCGGAGACGCCGACAGCGAGGTTGCCTCCGCGCTGTCCGCGTACAGCGCGGAGGCCGGCAAGGTAGCTGCCGCCGGCAGCCCGGAAGCTGCCGACAACCCCGCCTTCGACAAGGCCACCGACGCGGTCGCCGAGGCCTGCCAGGCGGTCGGGGTTTCCCTCAACCTCTGACCCGCACAGCAGCTTGGGCTAACCGACGAACGTCTGCGGTTAGCGGTGGCCTGGTAGGACAATGGTGCGGCCCGCGGGAAGCCCCGCGGGCCGCGCCACGTTTCGCCCTACCTCCGAACGCCGCCCCGATGGAGTGGCTGCGTCCGGACCCACCACCTTCAGAGGTCGGTGACCCGGATGCCGGCGTGGGCCTTGTAGCGCTTGTTGATAGCGATCAGGTTCGCCGTGAAAGCCTCGATCTGGTGGGCGTTCCGCAGGCGACCGGCGTAGATGCCACGCATGCCGGGGATCCGGGCAGCGAGGGCACCGACGATGCCGGCCAGTTCCCGCTCCTCGGTGCAGATCAGCACATCCAGCTCGATCCGGTCGATCTGCGGATCCGCCAGCAACGGAGCGCTGACGTGGTTGAACGCCGCGCACACCCGGGACTGCGGCAGCAGCGCGGCGGCCTGCTGGACGGCGCTGCCCTCCGCCACGGCAAGGGCGTACGGGCCTTGCTTGTCGAAGCCGAGCGGGTTGACGCAGTCGATCACGATCTTGCCCGCGAGGGGCTCGGCGAGCGCGCCGACGATGCTGGCGTGCCCGTCCCACGGCACCGCGATCACCACCACATCGCTGCGCCGGGCGACCTCCTCGTTGGCGGCCCCGGTGACGCTCGCGCCGGCGGGCACCCCGGGCAGGGCCGCGATCTCCGCAGCGGACTGGGCAGCGCGCTCGGCCGAGCGGGAACCGATCAGCACGGTCTGGCCGGCACGGGCGAACCGGTAGGCGAGACCACGCCCCTGGTCGCCCGTGCCGCCGACGATACCGACAGTGAGCCCGGACACATCGGGTAGGTTGCTCGCGTCGTAAGCCATGCGAACATCCTCGCAAACCGCCAATGCACGAGCAGCAGTCGATGCTGTGACAATCCCCGCTGGGGTCAGGCCCGCTCCACCGGAATCCACAGTTCGGACTCCGCGGTCGCGCCGTCCGCAGCGACACTGGTGCGGGAGATCTCCGGACCCGGACGACTGCGGTACGGGTTGGCCGGGAACCACAGGGTGAAGACGTCCCGCCACAGGTGCTGGACGGTCTGCGGGAACGGACCGGAGGTGGTGAAGACCGCCCACCTGCCGGCGGGCACCGCCATCGCGTCCAGCCCTTCCGGGGCGCTCGCGCCGGTGACCACACCGTGCCAGTAGTCCAGCTCACCACCCTCCGCCCGACCGTCAGCGATCTTGGTGCTGACGTTGACGATCCCCTTCGGTTCCTGGTCGGACAGCGCCGCCAGCCGGTCGACTGTCTCCTGGTCGATACTCCGGACGAACTCAACGATCGCCGGGTTCATCCCCTCGTGCACCAGGGGCACCCGGGCTCGCCGGCCCACCAGGCGGAAACCGTCCTTGTCCACGATTCGGTAATCCATACTGCTACTCCCGTCGATGGTGAGACGGAAGGAGATCCGGGGCTGGGCGCGCAGGGTCGCCCCCGTACGGCGGGCCTCCCCTGGGCTGACGCCGTGCACGGCCTGGAACGCCCGGCCAAACGCCTCGGTGGAGCCGTAGCCGTACCGCACCGCGACGTCGAGCAGCGACTGTTCCCCCGACAGCACCTCCGCCGCGGCGACGGTCAGTCGCCGACGGCGGACGTACTCGGACAGCCCGATCCCCGCCAGCGCGGAGAACAGCCGCCGCAGGTGGTACTCCGATGTCGCGGCGATCCGCGCCAGTTCGGCCACGTCGACCGGCTGGTCGAGTTGCTGCTCGAGGTGGGCCATGACATCGTTGAGCCGCTTCAGCACCCGGACCTCCTTCCCTTGTGCCCACGACGCTAGGGCCACGCGGGCAGCACCAACCCGACAAGCTGTGCCAGATTCGATCAGGTCATCCCCACCTGGGGTGGCTACCCGGCGGCGGTGCCACGTGTTGCGGGACCAGGCTCCGGTGCACCGTTCCAGTCGACGAGCTGGACGATGACCCCGTTGGGGTCGCGGACCTGGAAGGCACGCTCACCCCACTCCTCGGTGGTCAGCGGCATGGTGATCTTGACGCCCTCGGCCTGTAGCCGCGCCAGCTCGCCCTCAAGGTCGTCAACCACGAACGCCAGAATCAAGCCGCGGGCATGGTCGTCACGCTGGTCATCGGGGAGGGTGGCAAGCCCACGACGTAGAAAGACGACGTTGACGCCGGCGTCGTCGCGGGTCAGCGAGGCGAACCCGTCCGCGGCCATCTCCTGACGGAACCCGAAGTGCTCGGTCAGGAAGGTGGCAGCGGCGGGGACATCCTCGACGTTGAGTGATACGGCAGTGGAGGTGATCTTCATGGCAGAGTCCTTCTCGCGATGATCCGAATACCTCGTACGTCGTACGCTATACATTGTACATTGTACAGCGTACGGAGAAATTGCGGAGATGACTATGCGTGCACCTGACGTAACCAGCGCCGGCGACCCCGCGCGTACGCTCGCCCTGCTCTGGCGGGAGCCGTCGACGGCGGCACGCCGGGGCCCACAACGTGGCCTCAACCTGGACGCGGTGATCGAAGCGGCGACCGCCGTCACCGACACCGAAGGGCTGACCGGTCTCACCATGCGTCGCGTCGCCCAAGAGCTGCGGGTCTCCCCCATGACCCTCTACACGTACGTGCCCGGCAAGGCGGAGCTACTCGACGTGATGCTCGACGCCGCATACGGCCGGATGTCGCGCACCGACACCACCGGAAAACCCTGGCGGGTACGGCTGACCGCGGTGGCCGAGGAGAACCGGATGCTCTTCGAGACCCATCCGTGGACCGCGACGGTCTCCACGCTGCGCCCCCCGCTCGGGCCCGGCGCGATCGCCAAGTACGAGCACGAGCTGACCGCCCTCGACGGCCTGGGCCTCGACGACGTCGAGCTGGACGACTGCCTGACCCTCCTACTGAGCTTCGTGCAGGCCAACGCCCGAGTCGCCGCCGACGCCCGGGCCACTGCCCAGCTCACCACCATGACCGACGAACAGTGGTGGGCGGCCGCCGGGCCGCTGCTGGCCCGGGTCCTCGACCCCGCGGCCTACCCGCTGGCCACCCGGGTGGGCAGTGCCGCCGGCGCGGCGCACGGCAGCGCCCACGACCCCGCCCACGCCTACGAGTTCGGCCTCCGCCGCCTCCTGGACGGGCTCGCCACCCTCATCGAACGCGCAACACCCTCGGCGCCAGGGGACTCCTGATGCCGCTCCAGGGTGATCAACTACTCGAGGGTGCTTTTAGAGGCTCACTCGGCGGGGCGACGGAGCAGAGTGACGGCGAAATCGCTCTCCTTGCGCCACGGGCGCAGATCCCAGGTGGCGAAACGGTGCTCCTGGCGTAGCCCGGCAGCCGCCGAGTCGTCGTCGAAGGCCGACAGCGGGTAGCCCCGGTCGGTGCCGAAACCAACCGCCATGACGCCGTCGGGACGCAGGTGCGCCGCGATCCGGCGCAGCACGTCGGCCTCGGTGCCCGCAGCGACGAAGGTCATCACGTTGCCGGCGACCACCGCGGCGTCGAAGGGCTCCGGCTCCCCGGCGGCGGCCAGATCGAGCTCCGCCAGGTCGGCCACGAGCCAGCGCGGACCGGGATAGGCGGCACCCGCCGCCTCCACCAAGACGGGATCGGCGTCAACACCCACCACGGTGTGCCCCCGCAAGGCCAACGCGGCCCCGAGCCGACCGGTGCCGCAGCCGGCGTCGAGGACCCGGGAACCCGGCGGCACCAGAGCGTCGATCAGCCGGGCCTCGCCAGCAAGGTCTGCCCCCTCAGCCGCCAACTGGCGGAATCGGTCGATATACCACTGGGAGTGCTCTGGGCCGGTGTCGGTCACCCATCGGGTCGGCTTTGCCATGACGACAACCGTATCCTCCGGGACCTGCACCAAGTCCGGCGCCGTCCACCGCTGGACCCCGACCACAACCAGCACGTTTCGCGGTAGCGAGCCGGCCACAGGTGACTGGCCTGACGTTGTCCCCGTTGCCCGAAGACGCTGTTGGCCGGCACCCGGATCGGGTGCCGGCCAACAACTTTGTTCCTCCTTGTGGGAGGTCTATGGGGTGTTGCGGGTGGGTCAGCTGGTCCAGTGCTCGGCGACGAGGTCGGCGGCCTGGGTTTCCCACTGGGCGTAGTGGAACGGGTACGCCGACACCTGCACCTTCTGCGCGGCCTCGGTCAACGGCAGGTCCTGCCAGCCCTCGACCTGCTTCAAACCGTCCAGGAAGGCGGTGGTGGAGTAGGCGGGGTCGGTGATCTGCTCCACCGTGCCCCAACCACTGGACGGGCGCTGCTGGAACAGGCCCTGCGAGTCGTGGTCGTTACGGTCACCCAGGTGGCCGAGGTTTTCCAGCTTCGACTCCTGCAGGCTGGTGCCGATGGCGACCACGGCGGCCCGCTCGTCCAT